>WJJC01000097.1 GCA_014729945.1 Candidatus Bathyarchaeota archaeon | reverse complement strand
TTTAGCTCAAACGCCATTGTGGTTACTATACCAAATCCTAGTACAAGGAGAAGCACGATTGAATATTGTTTCTTCATATCGTTTCATCCTTCTATCTATAGAGGTTTAATATCAAAGTAATGGGGTTACAGAGGATATTCATCTGTTAACGTTTTGTTAACTTAGTGTAATCAGTGGTAAACGTCGTTAATAATTAACATAAAAAGATAAATATTTAAAGAATTAGATCAGAGTATTTAGAAAAAGAGTTAACTCCTGTAAGACAAACGTAAATATTTTCAGTGAATCTTATTATGAAACGGGAAATTATCCTTTTGAGGATTATTTAACTAGTTCAAAGTTTCGTAGACAAATTGAAAACAATAATCGTTATCTGACGCAGGAATAAGCAGATCAAATTGTTAAGGCGTTTTGCCCTGAGGCCGAGTACACTAGTGAATATAGTTCCTTGTTATGTTATGTGGACTTTTTTTAATGAGGATTAAGGAGATTGTATAGCTGCTATTGGAAAAAGTGATTATCGTATTATTTTTGGTTGGTTAATCGGTGCGTCTTTAGGGGGTTAGAGTTTGTCTAGTTTTTCTCGGAATACTTTTTTCAGGTATTTCCGTGTTCCTTGTTCTCCCTTGGGGGAGGAGTAGATTCCATGGTGTCCGCCTTTTCCGGTTTCCAGACTTTTCTCTAGTAACCTGTTCTCGGTTGCCTCTTCTAGGAAGTTGATGATGCTGGCTCTGCTGATCCGGTTTTCCCCCACCGACTTCCAAACTTCTCTAGTACTCAATCCTCTATCTGATTCCCATATTGTGTTCATGGCGTCTAGTTGATAGTCTTTGAAAAACATCAGTAAGTCTTCTTTGGTTAAATCCATCTTCAGGTTCATCCATTTTTCACCCCATTTATCGTTCTTATACACTTAACTAATTCTAACATATAAAATAAACTATCATAAAGGTGGGTTACAACTGTTTGTTCCGGTGACTTGCTGTAATGCTCGTTCTATTACCCGTTCAAAGTCATCAAGCGATGCATCCATCAACCTCACACCCTTACCCGGTACATAGTCTATGCCCACAAGATGCTCAAGCTCCTTGATGAGGTGCTTAACCCGGGTATACGACAATGGCTCCACGTCATATGTGCTTGATAGCATAGTGTAGAAATCGTAGACTGACCTAATCATGACATAAGCCCTGGCCTTGACACGGAGAGCCTGAACAATAGCAAGCAATATCAGTAATTGCTGCATGTCCAGTGAGTATAACTCCTCCATACTGGGGCCCCAGCAGGTCTCACTAACCGCTTTCCTGATATGATCAACCTGCACCTGGTCTGACATAGACTCGTCTGCAATCAGTCCACCCGTATGCAGTAACCCCAGGGCATATCTGCAGTCACCTTTGTAATCCCCATGGGTAGTCAAGTCACATACATACTCCAGAACCTCTCCTGGTACTGCTGTAATGTTGAACGCTTCATAGACCCGGCTACGCAGTATATCCAGTAACTCTTCTTTATCGTACCCTTTAAGCCGGATAACCAGGAAACCCAGGCTACTCCGTTCACTCTGGTCAAGAACATCCCTGAACCCTTGTTCCTGGGCGATGAAAACCACCCCCAGAATATTCACGGCCCTACGTGGGTAGTATTCGCCGAGTCGGGTAAGGTCATATACTAGGCCTCCTTCCGGTTCACTTCTTTTATCTCTGCGTATCAGATAATCCACGTCGTCGAGCACCAGGAACAGGTACAAGTCTTCCTCTGCAAGGTACTTGGTTATCCTGTCAAGGTACTCTCCAGGGGAATAACTGGGAGGGGTCTTGCCGGTGATGGCTTCCAGTATTCGACTGTAGAGGCTACGCCTGTCTTTGACGCCGAGTTTACAGTTCACGTACACGATCCTTAACGGAACCTTGTGTTTCTCTGTGTCTTTTTTGATGCGATGGGTGAAGGTCTTCACCGTACAGGTCTTACCTGAGCCTACTGGCCCCAGTACACGGGTTACATGAGAACATTTTCCTATAGGATAAAGTAGGTTCCTGCGATAGATGTTGTCAAGTTTCTTTATCTCGGGTTCTCTGTGAGGCAGGGTCTCGGGGTGGTATCTGGCTCTCATCAGTTCCGGTATAGCTATAATCATCGTAGGATTATTTGGCTTATTCTTGATACCCTACATGGCTTGGAGAAGATGGATTCGATATGAGCCCTTGCTTTACTGGGTTTCAGCCCTTATGACCATGGGTCCACTCTTCCTACCATATTTTGCCTCTGAGAGAGTCTATTTCTTGATGATGATTCGGTTCCTCATACCCGTGGTCGCCCTGGGATTACCCCTACTCTTTGACTTGTTATCTAGGCAGGGGGCTACGAAGAAACTGGGGTACGTTTTGTTATGTGTTCTCTTGCTGGGTTAACCTATGGTGGTTCCCCAGTATAGTGGGCTTCAAGCCATGGTTCTCCGGGAGTTTGATATCGCTGATCAGGCTGGTGAGATATATGTTAATGGGACGGTTATCTGTGATCACCCCAGCATGATTTACCGATTTGTCTAGGAGTGGGGTATTGAACCCTGTAACCTGTTAAGCAATCACTACGGTCCGCATTACTACGGGATAACTGAGCCTTCCGCTTACCTTGCATGGTTAGACAGGGAACATGTCTCGATCTGGATGTATATTGGTGATAGAGGAGAGCCTGTGTACCGTGTGTTGATGGATCACTTTGAAGGGGTTCTTGTGTATGCATTCGGACGCCCAGATGCAGGTTGTTACATCGTTGATCAGGGATTCATTGACTCAGTTTTATAAACATCAAAGACCTTTCCTAGGGCAAGGTGTAGTATGTGTCCAGATATAGGGAGCTTGGAGTAGACGTTAAGAAGAAGGGGATAGATAGCTTCAAACAAGTTGTGGATAATCTGTATCCAAATGCCTTTTGCGTGATTCAACGGGACCCATGGGACCCGGATATGGGTCTTGTGGTTCACACCGACTCAGCTGGAAGCAAACCCATCCAAGCGTATATAGGGTATAAGGAATTCGGGGAGGCTTCATGGTTCAGTGGCTTGGCTCAGGACGCCTTGGCTATGAATATTAATGACTTGGTTTGTGTAGGGGCGACCCCTGTTTCCTTTGTTGACTATGTGGCTTTCAACACCCTTCTCATTAATAGGGTGGAGCTTCTCAAGGCTCTCTCTATTGGTTTCGGTGAGTGTCTTAGGGTGCTCCGGGAGGAAGACAATGATGTATTATTTGCCGGGGGGGAGACCGCTGATCTGCCGGACCTGTTAAGGACCTTAGATGTCTGTGTAACCATGTTTGGTCGCGTACCCCTAAATAAAGTAGTGACAGGTGAAGCCATTAATCCAGGTGATCAGATTATAGGCGTCAGGAGCGGCGGCGGGATCAGGTACGAGAAGGGGTTAAACAGTGGTATTATGAGTAATGGGCAAACATTGGCACGAAACTGTTTACTGAAGCCCGAGTATGTGGAGATGTACCCTGAGGTGTCTCATCCTGAAGGTGGAAGATATACTGGGCGCTATAGTTTCGGTGACTATGTTGAGTTACTTGGTTCCACGGTTGGGGAGGCGTTGTTGTCTCCTACTCGTTTGTTTTCACCAATAGCAGGAAAAGTGCTGGAGGAATATGGTCATGGCGTGCATGGGATGGTACATAATACTGGTGGCGGTAACACTAAGTGTCTACGCCTTGGGAAAGGCATCCATTATGTGAAGGATATGCCCAAACATGACCCGATTTTTGAGTTAATACATCGAGAATCAGGTGTTAAGTGGCGTGAAATGTACGAGGATTTTAACATGGGTGTGGGGTTCGAGTTTATTGTAGACCCTAGTGTGGCTGATGACGTATTATCCTTGGTTAAAGGATATGGTGTAGGTGCTTATAATATCGGGCACTGCGAGAAATCCAGCGAAGGAAACACGTTAACCTTGAGCTCAGAAAAGGGTAAATTCAAGTACAATTAAACACATATTCATAAAAAATATTTTTGTAATAAAAGTGGCCTCAGTGTAACTCTGATTCATCACGCGGATCAATCTAATGCCTTTACATCATCGGCCATAATGGTATCAGAGCCCCACATGTTAAAGGTTACTTATTCGATGTCGATAGGTGTGCCCTTATCCCTTTGCCCCTTCTTTTTGAAGTTGACCTCCAGCACACCGTTCCTGTAACTACTCTTGGCTGAACTCCTATCGATCTCGGAGTCGAATTCCAGTTCTTTAAAGTACTCACGATCAGTGTCCTCCACACTAATTGTCAAACCATCACTGGTAGCGTAGAGTTTGATATCCTTTTTCTCCACACCGGGGAGCTCAGCCAGTACCTTGATGGCTTTCTTGTCCTCGATGACATCCACAAGGGGCTCACGTTTACCCTGAAGACTCACGGGGGACTTACCGCCTAGACCCGGCTTCATGTTACCGAATTCCCTAATGACGGGTTTTCCGTCGGGTCCAAGCTTTACGCTATAGCCGTAAACAAAGGGTCCGTATTCACGTCTCGTGGGTCCGTCTGGTGTGCGTATCTCTCGTCGCATCTTATCAGGCATGTCTCCCTCCATCTGTTTGATGATATCAGCCATCTCTTTCTCCATCTCCCGCATCATGCGGTCAAATTCTCCGAAAAAGTTGCTTCGTCTCCCAAACCTCTTAACCCATTCGTCCCAGAAACTGTCGCCGTTCATATTCTATTTCTCCTTCTCGGTATGATTTTATACTGTTTTATCCATTGAGGAGGTGTAATAAAAAAATAAGGGTCTATCGTTATATGGTTTTTAATTCTGTTTATTATAATAGCGCTGTTTTTTTCTAAGAACACATTTATAGTGAATATTACGAATATATTTAAACGTAATACTATGGTGGTGGATAAAGGTTGAACTTTGTAGAAACCCCGAAACAGAGAAACTATACACGAGAACTCGAAGAGACAGCAATCCAGTTCCATGGACACGGAGGACCATTCTTAGTAATAGGACTCAAGATGGGACTACACGCCCTAAAGACTCTGGACGCTAAGGGGTGGTTTAACCTAACATGTACCGTTTACCTTAACTGGGCTCCACCCGATAGTTGTGTGATAGATGGTATTCAATCCAGCACCGGATGCACCATGGGGAAACATAACATCACAGTAGAAGACGGGAAAGACATAACAGCAGAATTCACGGCCAGAAATAAATCAGTAAAAATCAAACTGAGAGATGATATTCTAGCTGAGATCCGAGCGACGCTAGACTCCAAGGAAAAATATAATTCGTTAATGGAGTCCTTGGTGGATGCAGATCCCATGGAACTATTTCAAGTAGAAAGTTATGGATTCTAGCCTTTGTTTAACCTCATAATGTAACGTTTATTCATGTACTCGTCACTCTTTGTACCTATGGAAAAACAGGACAGGATACGGGATTCACTTATCATATATTTCCTTTTAGCCTATCTTTTAACGTGGATGTTTTTAGCACCTATGATTCTAGGATGGATTCCATCAAATACCCAATTGCTCTCCGCCTTCCTATACAGTTTAGGCGCCTTCACTCCAACCATCGCAGCCATAGTGGCCAGTTATAGAGAAAACGGATTGAGGGAGGTGAGACATCTAATCTATAAAACCCGGATCATACCGGATAGGAAATGGTTTCTTGTCCTGTTAATTCCTGTCTTATTAAAAATAGTCTCCTTTATACTGGTATTTATCTGGGTTGGAGAAACCCCTGTATTCAATCATCTGAAAAATTATTCCCTTCCTGTTATCTTCATTATTGTTGTTATCAGCGGGTTATTTCCAGGGGCGCTGGGAGAGGAGCTGGGATGGAGAGGATATGCATTACCTCGGCTGCAAGCAAAGTTTTCTGCTTTTGTTTCCAGTTTTATTCTTGGGGTTATCTGGGCGTTGTGGCATATACCTACTTTTTACATTGAGTTTGTAGCGCAATCAAGTATACCTGTGTTCTGGTTCTTCGTAGAGGTTACAGCTATTTCCATATTATTCACTTGGATATACAATAACACTGATGGAAGCGTCTTGATGGCCATACTTTTCCATGCCTCAAATAACTCGGTTACACCGGTACTATACCCTGCAGTAGCGTCCGTAGGGTATACGAATTTATTCAGTAAGATTAACGCGTTACTGATATTGGCAGCAGCGCTAGCTATATTGATAATCTATGGTGGGGAACAGTTGAGTAACTGGTAAAAGTAGCCAAGTCTCCTATCTCATATCTTGACCATACTAGTAAGCTACAGTGAAATTGCCCTAAAATCCAGATACGTAAGAAATCAATTAGAAAGAAAACTAGCACACGACATAACCACTCAGCTGAAAAAACACGGGTACAATGATGCATCAACTAGACGAGTATTTGGCAGAATCTATGTGGATAATGTACCCAGTGAGGCGGCAACAATAGTGGCCAACGTCTTCGGTGTAGCCAAAGCCATGCCCAGTACACCTGTGAAGACAGGTTTCGAGTCAATAATAGAGGGAATAGTAGCTGAAGCAGAGAAGACACTGAGTAGGGGGGAGGGGTTCGCTGTAAGACCTAATGTGGTGGGTGATCATGAATACGGTAGCCGTGATATCGCAATTGAGGGAGGCAGTAGTGTACTAGAAGCCCTGGAGAATCGTGATATATATGTTAACTTAGATGAGCCTAATGTAACCCTTTATGCTGAGGTGCGGAACAATGAAGCCTTCATTTACAGTGAGATAATACCCGGGGTACTTGGGTTACCTTATGGTACTCAGGGAAAAGCCACATCATTATTCAGTGGCGGCATTGACAGCCCAGTAGCAGCGTGGTTATTGATGAAACGTGGCGTAAACGTGCTTCCATTATTCATGGATCAACGCCCATTTGTAGGTGACAGTTACGTTGATCGAGCGATTGAGGGATTTCAACAGATCGCATCTTATGTGCCTGAATCATCGTATCGGCTGTACTCTGCCCCCATGGGGGATATTATGCAGAGAATAACTGAGACACGTGAACCAAGGTACACTTGTATTATGTGCAAACGCAGTATGTACCGGATAGCGCAGGCCTTTTCATACAAACACAAGTCAAGGGCTATCCTCACGGGGGAGAGCCTTGGACAGGTAGCTAGTCAGACTCTAATAAACATGTATGTATTGAGTTCAGCCATCTCAATACCGGTGTTACGTCCCCTAGTGGGGCTGGATAAGGTGGAGATAGAAGATATAGCCAGAAAAATAGGGTCATACGGGATAACAGCTATCACAACTGATGGATGCACTGCAGTACCCCAGGGTCCAGCCACTCGTAGCAAGATTCATATCCTCGAGGAGCTGGAGGCCGAGCTGGATCTGGATAAGTTATGCCGTGATGCATCTGAGAATATATCTGTGATAGCTGAAACATAGATTACCCTATTTTTGGTTAATTAATAAAATAATAAACTTTTTTGGCGTCTTTCTCAATTCGCCAGATTTCTATTCGTATTGAACTCGTATGGGGAAATCCCCAACTTTGTCAAATTATAGTAGCTTAATCTTCTTACTCTACTATCTTGACATTCACGGCTCTAGGACCTTTGGGTGAGTCTTCTACCTCGAATTCTACCTTCTGTCCTTCACGTAGCTCAAAGGCTCCCTGTATTGATGAGTTATGAACAAAGATATCATCTTCTTCGCCTTCAACTTCAATAAAGCCGTAGCCTCTGTCAAGCCATCTCTTGACTATACCTTCCAACTGTTTCACCTCTTTACTTTAACGGTATGAATGCATTACTTGGATAGAATATAAACCCATTGGGTTGTACCCTTTTTTAATGGTTATAATTAGGGTTTAATGGTAACTAATGTTTAAGTATTGAATTTTATCGTGAGGGTCGTTCATTGTCTAGGAGATGAAGTTGGGTTGTGTAGATTCTTTTACACTCTTTGTTAATTCAATCTTACCGAATCTTTTCTCATAGTGTTGAACCGTCTTCATCATCCACTGAGCCATCTGCTTGAACTGGACGGGAGTCATGTATACTGATGCCTGTATCTCTCTGTTAACCTCGTCTATCTTAACCTTGTTTCGCGCCCCATCTGGAATGGTTAGGACGGGTTTATCATCATAGAATGTAATAGTGCATTTATTGGGGTTCATGCCACCCAGCGCCCCGGTGGCGAAGAATTCACGGTAATACTCGGCGGTGTTTAATGAAAATCTCGGTACCTTTGTTTTAGATGCCATGCTTAACCTTGTTATGTCATGTTTTATATCAATTAGGTAAGAAATATAGGCGAATATTCTACTGGTATAGTGGACTCTTCTGAGATCTTAAGTGAAATAAATTGAAGTTAAGCCTCAAGAACCATACACCGGATATCGAGACAATGATTGCCACAAGCATGCTGACCACTACCAGCGGGGCTATGCCCAGTACTCTGTATCGTCGTTTATTGGAGAATCAGGATAAGGTTGAGGGTATTGTTGGACGTGTTGAGGTTCAGCACGGGAACATACTGGAGCATAACAGACTGGTGTGGAGGATGGATGCTGAGGGGGACGAGGTGTTATCCATCTTACTCAATTCAAAGTTCTTCAACATAACACCAGTGGATGATCACTGGATAATAAGCAGTAATATGAGGGCATTAGTTGAGTACCATCAAACCATTGCTGATGAGTTCAGTGAACAACTGGTGGAATCAATAAAAGAGGTATCCCCTAGGATATACAGTTTCATCAGGAGGAAAACGGGTTGAAGGCAGAATTATTAACCTACACATCATTAGAGGGTATCGAGAAGAATTTCCCCGATTTGCCTTGGAGAAATTATCTTCCTCACCTGAGTTATACTTTTGCTGTGGAGAAGATTAGTAGGGCGTGCAGTCATCAACTGGTGAGACACAGGGTGGCTAGCTTCAGTCAGCAGAGCCAGCGATACATCACTATTAAGAATCTGGATAAGAAGGTCGTAACACCGCCAACCATAGGAGAGAATGAAGGTTTCAATAACCTGATAGAACAGGCCAGTGATGCATATCAGAGACTGGTTGATCAGGGGGCGCCCAAGGAGGATGCCCGTTTTGTGCTCCCTAACGCTGCTGAGACTAGTTTACTTATGACTATGGATGGAGCCTCTTTGATGCATTTTTTGGGGTTACGGACATGTAACAGGGCTCAGTGGGAGATAAGAAGCCTGGCTGATAGCATGCTGGAGCAGTTACGTGAGGGTGAGCCCAGAGTATTCAACAATGCTGGACCGTACTGTTACCAGTTGAATTATTGCCCTGAGGGTAGATTTACTTGTGGTAAAATGGATGAAGCAGTAGAGAGGTACAGTGTATGAAATTATTACTTGATGAGATGTACAGTGGATTAAAAGAATACTTTGAGGTCTTGGGGTGCGATGTTAAGACGGTTCCCGAGCTGGAGTTATCCGGAAAAGCTGATCGTGAGATATCTGAGTACGCTAAGGAGAATGACTTGATCTTGATTACTGAGGATCGGAAACCAGCTGAATTATCTGAGTTATTGGGTGGTAAATTCTTTTACGTGGATAGTAAGACTAAAACACAGATGATCTATAAGCATATCAGGGAAAAGTATGGTGAATAGCTATCCATCCCAGTAATGATGTATTGTGCCCTTTCAAGCCACCTCCCTAGCCCGTATTCGTTTATTTCACTAACGTTTTGAATACATACCCATAGGTGAAGGTTGTCAAGTGTTTTCTCCATTTTATCCTAGGTCTAGAATAATATGTACTCGTAACAGGCGTAGTAGCCCTTTTTTTATGTAGCATTCATGGATAATACAATCTGCTTCGTTCATTTCTCTAAAACTCTGTGATTGGTTTAACGATGTATAATGTGGGTTCATGAAAAAAAGGGTGGGCTTAGTAGCTCTTGGGCTCAGGTTCTCGGTCCAATGTGCCGCAGAGGCAGTGTATACTTCCGCTGTTTCTTGGCCTGACTAGGCTACTGATCTCAACCTCAACCACTTCGATACCGATTGATTCGAACCATTTTGTGGCCTTGGGGTACTGGTTGCTTGTTATGATCTTACCCGGCTCAAGGACAACTCCACAGTCTGGTCCCTTGGCGAATCCCCGTGTGTCTATGCTTACCAAGTCGTCCGGTGGTTTGATAAACTCCCAGTCCATCTCAGCCTCCATCCAGTCAGTCAGGTATTTATCATAATATTTCGCCTCGCCTACACTGGTATGTCTATCCACCATGCTGTAGTGGATGGTTCCTTTTCTTGTCCCGTATCCGGGCCCCATTCTGATGTCTACCTCCGGGTCTTGGGTTTTGATGATGTTGGCGTATTGCTTTTGACCCCACTCGTTACCTCGCATTACACTTGGTTCTTTGGTGTTTCCTCTGGGATAGTGAACCTCTATGATAGCGTGTTTTTCATCCAGCCATCCACATGGACCGCCCTCCACCATGCCATCTCCAAAGATCATACCTACCACCGGGATACCGTGCTCCGCAAGGGTCTGGAATGTTGGAAGCTCCTCTCCTTTCCTGATATAGTCATACATTCGTAGTATGACGTGGCCATAAACCGCTGCGTGTGCTACGTCGTCGCAATAGATGGATTTCACCGTGTAAGGTGGATCCCATGGGTCGGGATTTCTGATGATTACCTCGACGCCCTCTGCCTTGAAAGCGTCCACTAGGTTTTGGTGATGCTCAACAAGTTCATCAAGGTCTGGTTTCTCGGTCATTCGCCAAGCGGCTAAGCTGTCCTCGTATGGTGGCCAGGGTGTGGGTTTTCCTACGTTGAGGAACTCTTCTCCGGGTCTGTGGAGGAGCACTGTGTTGAGTTTGCCCACTGTTGTGTTGGCTTTCCATTTTCTACCCCAGTATTTGGGCATCTCGTCCTCGAATTGGCTTAGGACCTGGGGGTGTAGTCTGTTATATGTGTCGTGCAGGTCTTCTGCTGACTGTTTATATTCCTCGGTCTTCTTCTCTACTTCACTCAAATCTATTCACCACTATTCCGCATTAATGACATAAAACATAATCGAGTCAAGGGTTAGTGGTATTGATTGTAATAGGGATCTTGCTGAAAATGGGTTTTCCATGTTGATTCCCCGTTTTTTACCACTTGTCTACCACGGGCGAATACATGTTCAACTCTTAGGTTCTCAATGCAATCAGCTATTACCAGATCCGCATCGTATCCCTCTGTTATCCTACCCTTCTCGATTCCTAGTGCCCGTGCTGGGTTGGCTGTCATAATCTTTAGGGCATCACTGAAGCTACACACCTGATTGTTGGTCATATCCCGTATTTCCCGTCTGTTGAGATCCAGTGGAGCGATGTATCTTCCAGTCTGGTTCATCTTCTCATCTCTTATGGGTTGGGGTACGTTTCCGTCGCTACTCATTGTCATGTTCTCTAACTTGGCTCCTTCTTCCAGCATCCTTTTCACTGCTAGATGGGGTTTAAGACCCGTCATAGTTCCCTCTTCTCTTCTCATTAGGCTGCTGAGGTCTACTATTCCACCCATCTTTGTGTATTCGATAGCTTGCTCCATGACGTCTGGTTTTCTGCGGTTGATATGAGTGGGGATAATTCTGACGGGGTCTATTCCCATGTTATCTATTAACTCGAATATTCGATCCATTCTTGTGTCCTGTCGCCCCACGTGGACGTGTATTACCGCGTGTTTGTCTGCAATGCTTGAGCCGTAGAGTACCTCGGATGCTATGTCTGCGAGGTCTCTCCACGTATGATGGTTGGTAGTGGGGTCACTGATTGCTGTCTTTAACCCGATGACCTTCGGGACTAGATATACGTCTTTTCTTATCTCCCCTGTGAGGGTTGGTGGAGGTATTACAAAACTCCCAGTATAAATGTAGGTGCTGATCCCCATCATCTCTAGCTCCAAGGTCTTGATATAGAGCCTATCCAGGGTTCTCGCGAATCTACTACTCCCCAGGCACCCAACTACCGTGGTGGTTCCTGATTCAACGATGTCTTTCCAAGCTATGTCACTGGTCCTACCCACTGGGCCCTGTCCATCGTCTGCTCCTATGAGGTGGACGTGGCCGTCAACGAAGCCGGGGTAGATTATCTTATCTGATGCGTCAATGGTTTCACAATTGTACCCGGTTGGTGGTTTGATATCTTCTTCTATTTTGAGGATCTTTTCACCGAGGATTAGAATATCTTTTACACCGATATCTTCTGGGCTGTAGATGTGTCCATCCTTAATTAGGTTAAACATGTATGAGAGAATGGGGCTATAAATTTAAAACACCATAGTTTTAATGATCTGGGTTACTAGACTTGTTGTATCTTTTTTATTTAAGTTGATTATGTTACTGGAGACTCTTCAACTCATCTCGGGTCAGAAAGTCTCTATAAGGGATGATCGATTTGATGACGCGTATACCTCTTCAAGTTGGCCACAGCGTGGAACCAGAGGACCTATACACCATAGTAGCATGGTTTTTCCAGTTTCTGGAGAAACGAATCACCCGTCTACGAGTAATCGAGATGGTCAGATACCTCAGCAGCGCTAACCCCAGCGAGAAACTAATCACAGGGTCCATAATCACTGAGGCCACAGAAGCCATTAAAAAAGTTCAGGAAAAGGCACTGACACCAAAGGCACCTAAACCACTAGAACGGACCTCCTTAAGAAAACCCGGGGGATAGCAAGGGAGAACTAGAAGAAGTCGTTTACCGATATCATCCCATTGAACACGAGTTGAGGTACTTGATCTCAATGTCATCGGGAGAACGGTAAATGAAACCATCATGAACTAGCTCCAGCAACACATAATCCGGGTGATCAACACGGTCAAAGTAGCCTCTTGCCCAGTCAATAACATCATAGACCCGTTTTTTTATTGTTTTATCATCTATTTCGTGTGCGTCTCCTGCGCCCCTGATGAACCCATTTACCTTCTCTCCATCAAGCATCATATAGTACTCAAACCTCGGGTTAACTCTTAGTTGCTGTAGTTTCTTGGCGTCTTTGCCGCCTCTTGCGCCTGTGATCATGTAGAAGTGGTTATCCCTGTGGATGAGGCTCATGGGTCGTACTCTTGGCTGTTTGCCATCTGATGTGGCGAACTGGACAACCTGTTGCTCCTTGAACCTGTTCATTATCTCGTCTATTAACTGCATGAAATCAGAGTACCGCCTTTTTTGATAAGGGTTTCAACCAAACGATACTGATGTCCAAGAAACAATTCTGGAGTTATGATTAAATACGATCACATGTTCCATAGCCGGTACCACGGAGAAACCACGTTGAGACCAGAATTCTGTAGAAGCTGTAGAAAATGTAGAATGTATAGAAGAGTCCTGTTTCTTCTACAAACATGGCACCTGATTAAATAATATTGATGTCAAATGACCTAAAGCATAGGTTATCAAGGTTTTTTGTGTCTGAAGTAGCATGTCATGAAACAACAGTAAACACGCAAGGGTGCCCATAAGAAAACACTTGAGATGATTTTTTTCAAGGGTTAGAGATACACCAGTTAATATAATATGAACATAAATTTAGTGATTAATGTTGGGGTTTTATTGTGAAGCACCTGAAGAATGCCCCTTACTTAAGGCGTTAAACTTGTCTGAAAAAGATACGGTTACACGGGAAGAATTAACTGAGACATTGATAGAGCTTCGACAGAGGGAGACTTGTTTCACGTTACTCCGAACAAGTTTAGAGTCAAACAAGGAACCAATATAACTTAGCATTCTTTTAAACGTGATAACATGGGCACCCGTTAGAACCATGATTGATTTCTGAGGGATCTAGGTTTATAGTGGTATGGGGTGTAAGAGTGGTTTACCCTAAGGTTTAGAAAAGGCGTTAGCTTCTGATCATGTATGAAGTCTGCTGGTATGAGTAGAGTGTGTTTTAACCCCCGGGGATTCAAGGCCTTATTGATTACTCTCCAGGACACGTATAAGAGCGCTGGAAGCGCCATTATTTTATCAGATGAGTCAAAGATACGCAGAGTACCTGATCTCTGATCTGTATCCTCTAAATGAACATGAGTATGATGATCTTTTAAGCGCGATTGATAAGCGGTTCAGGCATGTTAGGAACCTGGGTTGGGGTGAGTTCAAGGTTACCCGCTTTGAATCCGATGAAGGAGTGGTAATGGTCCAGGGTAAGAGCGGTTTCCCTGACCTTAGCTGTGCTGATGAGGAGGATCCTATGTGTCTTTTTCTCAAGGGTTCTTTGGTGGGGGCGGTTAGCTCGATCTTGAACAGGGAGTTCAGGATTCAATTGGAGGAATGTGTGGAGAATGAAGATGGTGTTATGTGCCTGTTTAAGTTAAAAACAGATGACCTGATGTCAGTTTAGCACAGCTCTTACGTGTTATTTCTCTAATTGTTCGCTGGTTGTTGAATAGTATGTGTATGTTTCCTTACCCAGTTTTTTTATACGTGAGTTTATGTAGCCTTGGTTGTTTAGTTTTTGAAGTATATTATCTAGTTCATTTTTTGATATGTTAAACTTATTTAGTTCTAACAAGTAATGTAATAGTTCGGGGGTTACTTCTTCTTCTTTATCTATTAAACGTGTAATCGTTTTATCAGTATCATCTAGTCTAGGTTTTTGTATGTTTTTTATCTTCATTCGCTTTTCACACTCTCCGCGAACACGTTAACTTTATTTTTATTTGATTTAAACCTTAGTTGTTTATTGCATCAAAAATAATTACAATAATTATACTATTCTAATTAGGTGTTAAAAGGTTAGAACGTGTAGAGAATATGGAAGACTTGGAAGAGCCATTCCTTCTAAAATTTAAGAGTATTTAGAGGACACTTTTCACCTCTAATCACAAAACACCCCTAAAACAACGGGAGACACACATATATGTAGCTAGTGTAATGTCTCATAATTCAAGGGATCAAATTTGACTCAACAAGAAAAACAGGACTCCAAGAAACTAATCTACAGTGTCATCTTCCTCCACATGCTAAACCACGTGATAAGCGGAGCCATGCCCATGCTATACCCCGACCTCATGGACGAGTTCAACATTAACTACAGTCAACTAGGCCTAGTAAGATCCGTAGCAGGCTTCGCCGCCGGCTTTCCCCAGTTATTCGTGGGGTTATTCAGACGCTGGTTCAGCGGCAGGGTCTTGGTCTCAGTGGGAAACATAATCAACAGCGTAATGAATATGGCTATAGCCCTCGGGAACGGCTTCCTCCAGTTCCTAGGCTTCAGCGTAATCGCGGGAGTAGGAAGCAGCGTCCAGCACCCCATAGGCGCATCAATCGTAAGCAACGGATCCGACCCCAGTGACCGCGGCAGGATGCTGGGACTAAACCAATCCATACCCTCCATAGCCTTCACATTCACCCCTCTAATCACCGCATACATGCTAACACGAATGGGATGGAGAACCACCCTAGGCATACTATCCATACCCGCCCTACTCCTCAGCCTAATAATCCTCTTCTTCATCCGTGGAAGCAGCCAAGTGGAGGCAAAAACCCGGGAAGCCCTCAATTGGAGAAATCTACGGGAATCCCTCCGAAACAAGAACGTATTATCCATAAGCCTCCTCCGAAGCGTGATGGCCTTCAGAATGGGAGTCAGAACCTTCCTACCCCTATACTTCATCGACATACTGGGAATGACTAGTGAACGAAGCAGCCTCCTCTACAGCATACTACTAGCAGGAGGTGTGCTAGGCCCCTTCTTCTGGGGCTGGCTCTCAGACAGGGTAGACAGAAAACCCCTAATCATCGGCATAATGACCTGCAGCGCAGCCGGATACTTCGCACTAAACATAGTCACCAGTTTCTGGACCCTAGCATTACTACTATTCTTCATCGGCTTCATGGTCCAGACAGTTATAATCCAGAGCATACTATCCGACAGCGTAGAGCGAACACAACTCGACCAGATATTCGGTCTCTACTTCACCATCGGCTTCACCATAGCCAGCTTCAGCAGCGCCATATTCGGCTACATCGTCGAGACCTACAGCTTCAACGTGGGCTTCACCTACATAGCAACAGTATCAGCCATATCACTAATACCCGCCTTCTTCATACAAGAACCACGCCACTTAGAAGAAATACCCACCATCTAAGCATACTAGAAACTATATCAACACAACAACTCCGAAAACCGACAACTAAACAAAGAAAAACCGCAAACCCCCCTTTAAACGGAACAAAGACAGTAAGCCACACCCCAGAAAACAACCCACAAAAAACAAAATCAAACTAAAACGAACATACGAACACACCTCCCTCCCCCCACGCCACATACATAGACCAGAAGAGGAAAAACCATTCAACATCACAGCACTTATCACCAAAGAAAACCAGAATAACCCCATGACAACCGGCATCAAAGCCAAATGGATAATAGCCCACGACGGACAAAACCACCGCCTACTAAGAGACGGAGTAATCATAATACAAGACAACAAGATCACCCACGTAGGAAAAACCTACAAGAAACCAGTAGACAAATGGATCAACGCACCCACCCACGTAGCCACACCCGGCCTAATAGCAACCCACATCCATGCAGCAAGCGCACCCAAAGACAAAACCTTCATCGACGACGTGGGCGCACGCCACTTCTACATGAGCAGCCTAGGCGAAAACCTAACCGCCCTTGGCAAGAGCATTAACCCCGAAGACTACCACACCTTCGCCAAATACAGCATGGCAGAACTACTCAAAAGCGGCTGCACCACCATGGTAGAAATAGGCATGACCGAAACCCTCGGCCCAGAAACCACAGTCAAATACATACAGGAAATGGGTATAAGAGCCGTAGAAGGCCGCAACATCGAAGACGGAAAATGGACCCGCACACAAAAAGCAAACCTCCACACAGAGTGGTACCAACCCGAACACGGACACAAACTATTAGACAAAGCCACAGAGTTCATTAAAAAATACGACGGCGCAGCAGATGGACGAATCATAGCCGCCCTCTACCCCAGCACCGTTGACAAAGTCAGCAAAGAACTTCAAAAAGCAGTAAGAGAAAAAGCAAACCAACTCAAATGCCCAGTAAGCATCCACGCAGCCCAATGGGTAGTAGAGTTCCAGAACATGATCCGAATGTACGCCAAAACCCCCATCGAGTTCCTACACGAGACCGGACTACTAGGCCCCGACCTAATAATAGGCCACGGCTGGGCTATAGCAGGCCACCCACTACTAGCCTACCCCCCAGAAGGAGAAGGAGACCTAAAACTAATAGCCGACTCAGGCGCAACAGTAAGCCACGACCCCCTGGTATTCATAAAACGTGGAAACAAGATGCACAGCCACACAAGGTACTTGGAAGCAGGCGTAAACCTAGGAATCGGCTGCGACACCAGCCCCCAAGACATGCTCAACGAGATTCGCCTAGCCAGCTATACAAGCAAACTAGCCGACTGGAGCTGCTTCAGCGGCACCGCCGCACAAATACACACATCAGCCACCCTAGGAGGAGCCAGAGCAATAGGTCGAAACGACCTAGGTAAAATAGCGCCAGGAGCCACAGCCGACATAGCCATAATAAACATGCAAACCCTGAATAACGTACCCTGCCGAGACCCAGTAAAAGCCCTAGTAAACAACGCAACCCGGGAAGACGTAACCCATGTAATCGTAGATGGTAACCTAGTCATAGACGAAGGCAAACTACAGACAATAGACGAGGAAAAACTAGTGAAACGAGTACAGGAAACCACCCAAGCCATCTGGGACCGCATACCCGAAAACCACTACCAAGGACTACCCAGCGACAAAGTGAGCCCCCAGAGCTACACCCCCTGGGAACCCAACCAATAACCCCATATCCACCCAAGCATCATAATACACATGAACCGTGACCAAAGAATAAACCTCTACAAGCACAGCCTAGAAGAAGCCATCAGACGAGACGAGAAAATAGTAATATTCGAAGACCCATCAACAGGCCTCTTCGTCCAGTTCGCAGTCGAAGCCCAGGACAATGAAATAATAGTAGACATACCCATCAACGAGCTAAACAAGACCACCTATGAGTGGCTAAGACCCCAGATGGAGCCCATGACAGACACAGAAGGCGAACTATTATCCCTCCAGAAAACCATCAAATCAGAAAATACACAATACGCCGCAGAATACACAGAATACCTGTTCACAAAGATATTCCAGCTACCAGAAAACCACGACGTAACAGAAGAAATATTCTCATAAAAATTAGAGGCTATGGTAAGCCTTCTTACCTAGCTCAAATGCCCTCATATTCAACTCTATGAACTGAGGCTTCAAGCTCTCCTTCATGGTCTCAACCACGGTTTCCTCAGAGTAAGGCAGTAAACCGCTCTCAACCACCGACCCCAGCATCACTACGTTAGTTGCTATAGGATCTCCCGCCTCCTCAGCGATACCCGTCGCATCAAATAGATGGATTTTCCCAGTAACCCGTCGTAATAAGTCAAACAAGTCATCCATATCAGGATACTCCCTCAATCCACTAACCACCTCAACAGGCGCAGTCTTACGCGTATTAATCAAGGCAAGACCATCATTCTTGAGATAAGTTACACCCCTTCTAACAGCTTCAGCTGGCTCAAACCCAATGAGGAGATCAGCTTCACCTTTACGAATCTGGGGGTTATGAGTCTCCCCACCTATCTGTATGTGCCCCATAACCGGTCCTCCTCTCTGAGCCATACCATAGGTCTCACCTATCTTTACGTGAAGATCCGCCTTTATAGCCGCCTCAGCTAATAACCTTGAAGCCAGAAGAGTACCCTGGCCACCTACACCGGCTACGACAATCTTGAAGGTATCCATCAGGCTTCCCTCCTGCTTATAGCGCCCACAGGACACACCTGTGCACAACTATCACACCCCATACACAATGTATTGTCGATGCTAGCTTTCCCCTTATCCTCATCCCACATAAGCGCAGGGCACCCGTACTCATTCAGACACTGCTTACAACCAATACAAGCGTCCTGATCCACCTCGTATACCGGTGGCCTATTAGGCCTCATCTCCCGCACAGCCACCATGGCGCAGGCTCTCCTACTAATAACCATAGCTGGGCCATCAAACCTGAGCATCTGCTTAAACGCCTCCTCGGCTGCATCCAGATCATAAGGATCCACAACTTCAACATGTTTTACTCCAGAAGCTTTAGCGATATCCTCAATCATTATAGGCTCCACTTTGTCGCCTGTTGCGGTTCTACCCATCTGGGGATTAGTCTGGAAACCAGTCATGGCCACGGCCTTGTTATCTGCAACCACCACTTTTACAGGAGCCCCATTATGAACAGCGTTCTGAAGAGCGGGTATACCTGCATGCAGGAAGGTTCCATCTCCTATCCATGCAATGGTATCTACACCCATCTGCTGCATCCCCTGGCTAACACCTATACTTGCACCCATAGCGAAGTAGGTGTCCTCAAACTCCATCGGCGGCGCATGAGCCAGTCCATAGCAGCCTATATCCCCGTTTACAATCACATTCATCAAATCCCCTTTCACTTCTTTTACAGCCTGCTTCAACGCGTACAAACTAGACCTATGCGGGCAGCCTGCGCACATAGTTAGCATCCTGTCAAAGAGTATACCCTCCTTCTCGACTTCCAACTCACTTCTTTCCGGAACTTCTTTCTCAAGCCCTAATAGATCTGATATCACACCATCCAGTAATTCATGGCTTAGCTCACCTTCTCTTGGTAGGCTTCCCTCCATTCTGCCTAGAAGTATGAGATCTGGGTTCACGTCTTTGGCTAATGCCTTGATATGTAATTCCACATAGGGATCTACTTCCTCAGCTACTAGCAGTGTATCAAGGTCTTCAATGAAGTCAGCTATCTTCTCACGGGGCATGGGATGAGACGTCAGTAGTTTCATATAAGCTACATCATCCTCA
>WJJC01000096.1 GCA_014729945.1 Candidatus Bathyarchaeota archaeon | reverse complement strand
TTCGATATTCAGAGGAAGTTTGATACTGTTGATTCTGGAAGGCATATAGCGAATTTGCTTAGAATGTTTGGGCAGGGGATGAAGGTTTCTCTTAAATTCATCTGCTTGGCTTCCGATGATGGTATATTACCATGGATAATGGGTATAATATCCATAGTAGGTAAGTCTTTGATACACCTATATTAGCTAAGTCAGCTTAAATAAAAACATGGGTGATCTATATGTTAAGGAAATTCTTGTTAAACCAACTGTTAGAACCTATTAATTCATTTTTTGAGAGCAATAAATATCTTAATAAGATAAATAAAAAAAAGTAATAGGAGCTTAGTTTAAGCTTGGAGGATTGTATCCAAGTACATCAGCGTACCAAGTAACTTCTCCCGTTTTACTGTCGTACATACCGTAACAGACGTTGTCCACCACGCCCTCGCTGGTTTCTCCGTATCCCCAGATGAGGTAGTCTGATCCGTATCTGTCACCGTTCTCGTTTAGGCGGCACCATCCGCTTGCGCCCCAGTAATTGTAGGCGACGTCATCGATGATGGGTACAACTTCGTCTGCGTCAGTACTCTGTGCTTGCAGGACTGAGGTAGCTATAATCCAGCTAATATCATATGTAGTTGTTACATAGTATCCTGGCTGCTGTCCGACAATTGAACGATATCTTGAATCGAGATCGTTATATTTATCGGATTCACCTGGAGAAGCATTTGTACTGAATATCTTTAGGTGGTTGGCTGGATCAGTTGCGTCGTCGATCATCTGCTGAACGAGACTTGTGCTGTCACATCCGAACCACTTTACGCTGTAAATGTTTTCGAAGTCAGGTGCCTGAGTTACCATGGTAACTGCTCCGCTTGTGGCGACTAGTATTACGCCAACATGCTCCTGTCCATACTCCTCAATGGCATCTTTTACGATTCCGTCTCCTGTTGCTAGGTAGTTACTGAACTCTGAGGACTCGACTGCATACCTGATTCTCTCAAGTATGACCCCTCCTCTGTCTTGGTACTCGGTCTCAAATATGTTGTAGACGCCGTCACCATAAGCATCGGCTGTCTGCATGATCAATACTGCTTCTATACCATAGCTGGTAAGCATCTCTGCCATTGCTGGTGCTTGAAGAGTATCAATCGGACATAGCCTGAATAAGTTGTCATTTGGTTGAGCTAATAGTGGACTGGTGCTACTTGGGCTGAAGAGAAGCATATTGTTTTGATTTACATAGCTCAGTGAAGCCTGCGCCATGCTGCTCCATCTTCCTCCGATGATCAAGTTCACATCCATGGACTTGTATCCTTGAATCTTCTCAAGGTGTGAAGCTGCTTGTCCATCGGCTTGATCTATCAGTGCCTCAAATGTTACATCATATCCAAGTTGGTCTGCCATCGTATTGATGTCTTTAAGGATTATTTCCTCTGCTAGTGGAACTCCTGTTTCGAGTTCGCTTGTTGTCGCGTAGAGATCACCGTATTGTATTGTTTTACCTTCTAATGGGGTCTGTGTTACGGTTTGGATTCCATCTCCATCGGGATCAACTGCGTTCTTTGGGGCCAGCATGAATCCGGCTCCTCCTCCAATAATGAGTCCTACTACGAGGACTATTGCTAGTAGTTGGTTTTGTTCCATTTAATTCCCTCTTGAATCTGTTGTTGTGTATCGGCACAGTATATATGAGTTATATTATTATTGAAATTACTAATTATTAGTGATTATACAACTGTTATAGTAAATACTATGACTCATAAATATATATTATTTTATGATAGTTTCTGTTTTGCCCCCCAGTAGATAACGAAGGCAACAAGAACATCAACTGTCCACCATTTAATCAAACTAGGGAGCCTCGTCCTTTCCCAAAAAGATGGCTCAACATGTTCACCTGTACCCTCAAAGCTCTTTATACTTGGTTTTTCATCATCTAACGATTCTATCCCCCCAGAGGGGGATATAGAATCTACACCAAGATTACCGTCACTTCTTTCAAGGGTTGATTGGGGAATCGTATACATGGCTAACTGCTGTGGTAGAGCTGATACAAGAAGATAGCCAACCGCCACGGCTAACACCATATATGCGAGAGACTTTTGGATCATCAAATTATGTAATTCCTCCATTATTAATAATGCTAGAGATTAGAACACTATGCATGAGTGTACTTTGACGCTGTTCTACTATTCGAACACTCATTTTGGGCGATCTCTCCATATTCGTATTGTCTCATACCAGAGTATCAGGGAGGGTACCAGCCCCATTACGATGGTTGTGATGTATTCTCTTGTTGGGAAATACGGAACTTGTATGAGGTAGGTAACTAACATACTGGTCATCAAAACCGCGTAGAAGAGATACCTCGGGAGAAGAACCCCGCCAAGGGTTATGAAGTGTTTTAAAACCCCTACTTTAACATCTGTAACAAGTTTATAGTCCCCGTACTCATTCTCCACTAATCCAAGATCCTGGAGTTTGTTAAGATGATAACTGGATACGCTTGGACTACTGAACCCAAGTTCTCGCTGGACCTCTCTAACACCCACTGGCTCACCCGGCTGTTTAAGCATATGCATATAAACCAGCAGGGTTTTTCCCTTGAGCTCGGATTCGATTATTTCTTCATCAGTGGACATCGTTTGCTAACCTTAATCGTTAAAGATATTTAAAATAGCGAGAGTAGATATTACTGCTTCCTCGGTTCGAACGGTTTCAACTCCCTGATCTGGTATCGTGTTTATGATGTAATCGAATACCTCACGGGCTTTACGACCTTCACTAGCAATCATCTCAATAACGCCTTCCTTGTAGGAGCCAAACACGATCAAGGTCTTCCCTGCTTCTACCCACTTAGACTCCATGTCATTCATAACCGATGAAAATTCATCACCTTTCTTAGATGTAGCTATTGTCATATCCCACTCAGGGCTGTAAACTAGTTCACTAAGAAGCCTGTTGCTTCCTCTTAGATCATAGCCCCAGTAATATGGTACATTCTTGTTTTTTACGCTTCTTCCGGAAAACTCTGGTTCTGTATCCATTATCTCAACGGTTACTCTGGTTCCTTTCGCCGGTGGTTTCCCACGAACAGTTATCAACTTATCTAAACCAATATCAACCTCGTAATTGAAACCTGAACCGCCTACTACTACTCCGTCCCTAAAGTCACCTACATCCACTTCGCTTAGTCTATCCTCAGTTGGGTGGTGGGGTGTTCTTAGAGGGGGTAATATTCCCACATATTGGAGTTCGGGGCGGACGTCAAATCTTTCTTTTCTGAGATACTGGGGGGTCTCAAGGTATCCCAGTATGTATTTCATAGTCATACTCTCGTCTGGCTCATCACGATAAATTATTATCTGGTCCACCCTGTATATGGCTGCAGCTCTACCTAGTTGCCCCAAAACGCTGGTCTTCTCTCTTAGATCCTTGATCTCTGCAACCATGCTGGCTGGTACTGCTATTGCTATTGTGTTGTTTCTTTTCTTCATTGTCCATCCCTGTGTTTTACCCATTTTTTCCACCCCGTCTTCACATACTTTTCCCGGTTCACGAGGTCTTTTTTTACCCAGTTAAGCAAGCCATTAAAGCTTCTCATAGAAGCCACATCACTATATGACCCTACTCCATGTTTTACTAGGCTCTCTATAAATGTGCGTTCAGCTAAGTCCTGTGTTTTGCCCTCTATTTTTACATTTAATACTTTGTATCCTAGATCTTTTAGTGTTTCTTTAGCGTGCTCGAATATGTACCCCGTACATATATGTATGGGTTCATTATTAGGTATGTCTAGTTTGTCTAATCCTGTTAATATTATCTGGGTAGCATATCTGAGGTAGGCTTTATACTTGAATTCCTCTGACTGGAATAGCTCAAGGGGAATCTCACCTGTATATGTTTCATCAGTCTCAACCCGCCTTAGAACTATTACTACTCCTCCGATTAAGTCCCCCCAACCTGAGTCGTCTACCTCGATAACCATTTTCGATGGGTAGTTTGATGCCTTGTTTAAAAAGTGTCCTAAGTATCCATGCTAGCTTTTAGTAAACCTATTGATGCTGTCGTACTTGGATCGTTCCCATAAAGTATCCCAAGATAAGCACTCACATAATCACCCTGTATCAAGCCTGACATCAACCGTGCTAAACGGGTTTTCCCCTCTGCTTCAATGGATAAAACCTTTCCAAATGTCTCCTCCATGAGCCTCAAAGATATACCTATTTTCTTTTCAAGACGCTTGTAACCTTCAGGATCCTTGATTATTACGGCACAAATGTTTTTCAGTAAATCATCAGGCCCCTCCATCGCCATAACACTGTTATGAAAGGCTTCAGGGTAGAAATTTGTCGCGGCAGGGATTTTACTGTTTTCATTAAACTGGGTGCTATATCTGTATGCGACACTTCTGAATAATCTAGGTGCGTATATGAATGGTATATAATCTTTGATTTCGTGAGCTATTATCTTGGCGGGGTTAGCGGTTGAGGGGGTCTCTGGATTTAATTCCTCACAGTGAGCTCGCACCACGTTTATTGACTCCTCTATCTCATCCCACTTGTGGTCATCGATTAAATCTAAACCCCTTGTCACACCAGCTAGGTTATAGAATTGATAAGGTATAGCCGCTCTAGGCTGTTGCCCCTTTGGAAACATCATTAGTTTGTGATTATTTTCTCCTGCAAGCTTCTCTAGTTCTCCACCTGAGCAGAAACAGATGATAGTACAACCTTTTTTTACAGCCTCTTTGTATTGGCTCAAGGTCTCCTCAGTATTTCCAGAGTAGCTTACAGCGAATACTAAGGTTTTTTGATTCACCCAAGCTGGTAGATGGTACCCCCTACTCACGGTAATTGGAATATGGAGATAATCCATTAGCCAATCTCTTAATAACAAGCCTCCAACCGCTGATCCACCCATACCTACTACGAGGATCGAGTCAAAGCCTGTTTCCTCAGGCTTTAACTGTGCAGCGTTATTTAGTGCTTCTCCAGCGCTTTCGGGGAACATTGTTATAGCTTTTAACATCCCCTGGGGGTCCATCTTTTCAAAAACACCAAAGTCATCTAGGATGCTTTTCATACACAGATAGGAGAAAAATAGGGATAAAAGACCATTGACTCAGGCGATACCGCATATTTGCCACGCGAGCCAGGCATACACCTTGATGGTGTTAAGATAATCATCTACACGAACATGATCCATCTGAGTGTGGGCATATTTCTCCTCTCCCGGACCAAAACCGATTACAGGTATACCCAGGTGAGAATATATTCTGCCATCCGTGGCAAAGGTCCATATCTTTTTCTCTGGTTCTCGGTAAGCCTCCTTTATCGCATTAAAGACCTCATCTACTACGGGGTGTTTCTCTGGATCCGTGTAAAAACCTGAGAACTTGCGTTCATTGATGATGTTTCCAGGTAGAACCGTGGCGTTGAACTCGGAGTCATCAACTCTTATTTCTTTGATGATATCTTTTAACGCCTCATATAAGTGATAGTCAGTGAAATCTGGGTGATTCCTGCAGTCAATAGTGAATTTACACTCCTCGGGCACCACGTTTGAGGCTTTTGGGCTTACCTCAATCTGAGTTACTGCCAAACTGGCTTTACCGTAAACAGGGTGAACCGGTAGACTTGGGGCTAACTTCTCCTCGATCTTATCCATCATCTTCATAGCCTTGTACAGAGCGTTTATGCCTCTTTCAGGTGCGCTGGCGTGACAGCTTCGACCATGGACAACCACATCAAACTTCATGCTTCCTCTGTGACCGAGAGCAAGTTCCATATTAGTGGCTTCACCGATTAGAACAATATCACCGAGAAACTGGCTGTCAACTATGGTGGATTTTGTACCCATCCCGCCTATCTCTTCTAGAGCTACGGCTGCTACTTTATAGTCCCCCATCAGATTTATTCCAAGTTCATTAAGGGCTCTACCAGCTAAGACCATAGCTGCTACAGCTCCTTTCATATCACAGGCAGCCCTTCCATAGATAACCTCACCCTGTTCTCCAAACTTGTTCCCATCCATGAGTTTACCTGAATAAGGATCCACCATATCTCCTACAGGTACATGATCAATGTGTCCATTGAGGAGAAAGTCTCGTCCATCGCCACTACCTTTGATCACCCCCATGGCGTCACCCAAAGAATCAACTTTAGTTGTACTATAACCAAATTCACGCATCTTCGATTCTATGAACTCTGCTACTTTGTGTTCTTCATGGCTTGGGCTAGGTATTTGTATCATCTGTTGAAGGAGGATAAGACATTCTTCTCGATTATCATCAACCCACTTGGATATATCTTTAAACATACTGGACATGGAATGAAAAAAGGATATAGGTGGTTAAAAGTGCTTCATTCTTCAACGGTTATTGCTTCTACTGGGCAAGCTGCAATGCATCCCATACAGGCAATACATTCACCTTCATTAACTACCTCGACTGTTTCCATTTTATCCTCGTATACGCCCATGGGACAGATGGTGACACAGGTCTTGCAGTTGATACATTCATTATGATCAAGGGTAACTTTAGGCATTTGTATCACTCACGTATCTGCACGGTATGGGCGCTATATTTGTTTCTAACGCCCTAAAAATAACGAGAACACAGGTTATCGTTATTTACCGGTACCGTATTGTTATTAGTATCATATTGGAGGCAATCGTTTGAGCAAAATACACCCCTACCTTCCAAACAGCGTTCCTGAGATAAAGGAAAAGATGATGGAAAAGATCGGAATAACCAATATTGAAGATCTTTTCTCAGATATCCCCGACGAGTTCATCTACAAGAAAGAACTCGATATCCCCGGTCCGCATAGTGAGGTAGAAGTAAAAAGACATGTTTCAGGTTTACTTGAAGAGAATAAATCTCTAAAATGTCCACCATTTCTCGGTGGCGGGGTCTGGCCCCACTACGTACCATCAGTGGTTGACGAGGTTATTCACAGAGCAGAGTTCCTAACAAGCTACACACCATATCAACCGGAGATCAGTCAGGGTATACTTCAAGCTGTGTTTGAGTACCAGAGCTTGGCTTGTGAGCTACTTGGTATGGATGTAGTTAATAGCAGTCTCTACGATTGGTCAACCGCTATCGGAGAGGCAGCTTTGATGTCCAGTAGGATATCAAGGAAAGAAAAAGTTCTGGTACCTGATTTGATGAGTCCACATAGACTAAGAGTTCTTAAGACATACACCGAACCATCAGGTATCAAGATAGAGAAAATTGACCATGATCCTATTACAGGCCAGCTGGACTTGGAGGACCTTAAGGAGAAAAACGATGATGATACCGCGATGGTCTATGTGGAGAACCCCAGCTACATGGGATTCGCAGAGGAAAACGCTGAAGCAATAGGAGAAATAACCCATGAAACCCGGGCACTATATGTCATGGGTGTTGATCCCATGAGTCTTGGGTTATTGAAGCCACCGGGAGATTATGACGCGGATATTGTATGTGGTGAAGGTCAGCCCTTGGGCAACCATATGAGTTATGGTGGACCACTACTTGGGATACTTGCATGTAAGCATGATAATAAATACCTCAGGCAGATGCCTGGAAGAATCATAGGACTCACAGAGACAATAGAAGGCCATAGACAGGGCTATGTTATGACATTGGCAACCCGTGAGCAACATATCCGCCGAGAAAAAGCCACCAGCAACATATGTAGCAACCAGGCTTTGAACGCTGTTGCTGCGGGAGTCTACTTGAGTTTGATGGGAGCACAAGGAATGAAGGGCCTCAGTGAGACCATTATGAAGAAAGCTAAGTATGCCCAGAAAAAGATAGGTGAGTTACCCGGAGTAAGGGCTCCCATCTTCAATAGCTTCCATTTTAAGGAATTCACTGTTAACTTCCAGTACAAGACATTGAAGGAGGTTAATGCAGCGCTTCATGCTAATGGAATCGAGGCAGGTATTCCACTTAACGGTGACTTTGATCTAGGTGAGACCGCCCTCTATTGTGTAACTGAGCTTCACACAAAGAAGGATATCGATTATCTGGTGTCTATATTGAAGGAGGCTTTGGAGGGATGAAAATGAGGTATAGACAGGCTGACTGGAGCGAGCCTCTTATCTTCGAGTTCAGTAAAGCGGGTAGAATTGGTCATATGCTTCCTATGCTGGAACCTGAAGTCGAGGGAGAGATACCTACGGAGGAACTGGTACCTGAAAGCATACTCAGAACAGAGGCACCTGGATTACCCGAGATATCAGAGATTCAGGTACTTCGTCACTTTGTTAGATTAAGTCAGATGAACTACGGAGTTAATAGCGGTAAGATTTACCCTCTAGGGAGCTGCACAATGAAATACAACCCTATTATCAACGAGGTTCTAGCAAATCATACCAAAATCATTGGACAACATCCACTACAAACACCTGAATCCATTCAGGGAACCTTGAAGATGTTATACAATCTCAAGAAATATTTCCTAGAAATCACAGGCATGGATGACTCTACATTACAGCCAGCTGCTGGCGCAGCCGGTGAATGGACGGGGATGATGATCATGCGCGCCTATCACAAGGATAACGGTGAGCTGAATGAGAGAAAAGAAGTAATAATACCTGATAGCGCCCACGGCACAAATCCAGCGAGCGCCGTTATGGCTGGATTCAAGACCATCGAGATACCTAGTAATGATCATGGAATGGTTGACCTTGAGGCTTTAAACGCCGCAGTCGGACCTAACACAGCTGGACTGATGCTTACTAACCCAAACACCATTGGTGTATTCGAGTCGGAGATTAAAGAGATTAGCAAAGTGATCCACGAAGCAGGTGGATTACTATACTATGATGGAGCTAACCTGAATGCGATTATGGGATGGTGCAGACCCGGTGACATGGGCTTTGACATCATACACAGCAACTTGCATAAGACCTTCAGCACACCTCACGGAGGTGGAGGCCCCGGAGCAGGACCAGTAGGAGTAAAAAAGCATCTAGCTGAGTTCTTACCCGTACCTGAGGTCGTTGAAGAAGAGGAAAAATACACTCTGAACTGGGATAAACCTAAGAGTATAGGTAAAGTTCATGGATTCCATGGAAACATCGGAGTGATTTTGAAAGCCTACGCTTATATGTATACGATGGGGGGGAGTGGACTCAAAGAATCCTCTGAATTGGCAGTATTAAATGCCAACTATATCAGCAGACAGTTGGACAAAGAATATGGATACGCGCTAACCTACGATCCAGATAAGCCCCGCAAACACGAAGCAGTATTAAGCGCCCAACCAATGTTAGATGCCACAGGTGTCAGCGCCCTCTACGTCAGTAAGAAACTTCTTGACTATGGATTACATGCTCCCACAACGTACTTCCCATTGATCATACCCGAGGCATTAATGATTGAACCCACAGAAAGTGAATCAGTGGAGTCTCTGGATATGTTCATCGATGCGCTCAAGGATATCAATGAATTAGCATATAATAACCCTGATGAAGTAACAAGTGCCCCGCATAACACTACTGTGGGAAGGCTTGATGAGGCTCGTGCAGCCCATCCCAGAACCATCTGTTTGAGCTGGCGTAAATTCTGTCAGCTTAATCTTGATGATTAGGTATCCTTTTTATATATACTCCCCTTTTATTCGGTGCAAGGTGCACCCACATGTACACACAAGTACTACTTGAGTTATCAACATTTCAGCAGCCACCATACGCGACTCTCGCAATAATAGCTATCAGCATGACCCTTGCAACTATTACGAGTTACATTGGTGTACGCAGCTTAGACTTAGAACAATATAGACGCCTTATGATTCAGAGCGCAAGAGCCCGCCGGGAGGTAATGGAAGCGACTCGAAGCGGTAATCAGAGAAGGATCGATAAGGCTCAGAAACGTCAACAGGAGCTTATGCAGCAACAGAGTAAGATGAGTATGGATCGTATGAGAAGCAGTATGCTTTTTACCGTACCTATGCTCTTAATCTGGCCCAGTCTAGGTCGATTCTTCGGAGATACTATCGTAGCATATTTCCCATTTGATTTCCCTAGAATACCAAGGGAATTTACGTTTATCCAGTGGTATTTACTCTGCAGCTTCACCATGAACGTCCTTATGAACCGCTTATTTGGGTTAACGTTTGAGATAGATCCAGAGGATTAGAAATTGCCGAGGAAACTCGAAGATCTAGTTATTACAGTTGCGGGAAAACATGGATCAGGCAGGAGTACGCATGCAAAGCATCTAGCCGAGACTCTTGGACTCAGATATATTAGTACAGGGATGCTTTTCAGGGAACGCGCTGAAGAATTAGGCGTGAGCCTTGAAGAAATGAATAAGATCGCTAGTGAGGATCCTGATTTTGATAACTGGTTGGATAATAGAACCAAAGAGGAGTCGCGTAAAGGTGGAGTGGTTATTGACGCAAACCTAAGTGCATGGATGGCTGAGGATCCAGATATAAAATTCTATGTAACGTGTCCCTTTGATGAGCGCATAAGACGTATCGCGGAACGGGAAGAGAGAGCGATCTCCGATGTAAAGAAAGAAACCCGGGTGCGTGAAGAATCTGAGCAACGTAGATATCTTGATTATTATGAGGTTGATTTGAGCGATCTCTCAATCTATGACTGTATTATCAATACAAGTTTATTTAGTGTTGACGGTACCGCGCGAATTCTTAAATGCGTTGTAGACGAATACCTTAATGGGTATACTTTTGGTTGCAATTGATATTGGACGAGTATGTGTGAAAACACAGGGCCGAGAAAAAGGCCATAAATGCGTTATAGTAGATGTGATTGACAGAAACTTCGTAGTAGTTACAGGCCCAGAGGTAAAGAGGAGACGGGCAAATATGAATCACATCAAGCCTCTTGATGAAACTATGGATATTCAGCGTAACGCTACCGACGAAGAAGTTATTGGAGCACTTCAATCACAATAATTTTTTCACTATTATTTATGTATTCTAGTTCTAATTTTTTTATTTGAAATAACTTGCTATCCATTATAGTTGCTCTTATTCATAACGTAAAGCATCAACAGGATGTAATTGTGCAGCCTGCCAACTGGGGTAGAGTCCTGCTATGACACTTGTTATCACAGCAAATCCTACGACTAAGGCTCCTAGGAGTGGAGATGTAGAAACAGGTAAACCAATGTAGTCGCCTACGATTAACCCAGCAGCAAACCCTAGTACTACTCCTAAGATCCCTCCAATGAAACCAGTGATGGTAGCCTCTGTAATGAATAGTAATAATATCTCACTGCTTTTTCCTCCTAATGCTTTTATAATTCCTATCTCGCGTGTTCTCTCTATTACGCTGATAGTCATCGTATTGATTATACTGACTCCAGCAACTATTAGACTAATAGCAGCTATACCCCCTAGAACAGCTTCTATGGTGCCCAGTACCTGATCAACCTGTTGTTGTATCTGTTCATAACTCATGACCATTACCTTATCATCGAACGTTTCCTTTATCTCGTCTATAACTGAGTCCACATTATCTATCGCGTTAACCTGTAAGGAGATGTAGTCTACTTTACTGCCTATCTCAAAAATTGTCTGTGTATCTCTATAACTCATTATGAGACTCCTGTCATCTTCTGATCCGAATGTGCCACCCACTTCCTCCATTATTCCCACTATTCGAAATGTGGCTTCTCTGGACTCGTCTCCTACATAAAAATTCAGAGTCACTCGGTCTCCAACCTCAAAGATCGACTCATCATAACCTCGGGGTTGAGCTAAAAGGTGCCCCATTACAATTGATCCACTATCACTTTGTACGAGAGGTCTTCCTTCCGCCATCTTAAAACTGCTGAATATATCAAAATATATCGGCGTTGAGCCAAAAACTATAGCAGAGTAGGTTTCGCCGCGAACTGTGTAGGTTGCTGTTCCCGTGTTCGCTATGGGTGCAATGTATTTGACATTGGGTACACGTTCTATAATTTGTACATCTCTCCAATTAAAGCTCTCACCCACGAGTCCTCTGCCTTGTCGTATTTCATAAGGAACGACCATCACGTTTTTTGGACCAAATGATTCCAGTTGGCCGCTTACCTCTACAGTCAAACCTTGAGTTATACTAATTAGACCGGTTACTGCGGCACACCCGATTAGTACACCTAATATGTTTAAGGCTAATCTGAATTTCCTTTCGTTCAAACCCTGAAAAGCTACTAGTATAATGTCTTCAAGTTTCACTTCGTTTATTCTGAGAAGGTGTGAGATATAAACAAGGTGTCTGTATCTGGATATTAGTATAAAAAGTAGCCTAGTCTATTGTTTCTACCTTTAGACTCTCAATATATTCCTCTGGTAGTCCAAGGGCCTTAGCGCCATCAATCATGTAACCTAGATACTCCTTGGTGGGCTTGAATGGTCCCCGGGGATTAGTAGTCCTGTATACATGGGCTAGCATTGGTTCTCCCTCTTCACTAATTACCATAATTGGGTGACGATAATAGGTGCCATTTGGTACCCCTTCAATGGTATCTAGGTGCTCCATCTCGTCTGGTGGGATCTCGTAGACAGCTCCTCTTACTAGTTTGTTAATCGCTGGTTCGATTCCTGTGCAGCCGCCATTATAATTGGTGCTGTAATAATTATACTGGACCTCCCAGTTTGGGATCATTGCCTTGCACACGAATTCGGCTGAAGGGGTGTGTTTCTTCAAGTTATCTATGTCCATAAATGAGCCATATGTAAAGTATAGCATGAGGCAGAAGATAATTCAAAATTATAAAAATTTTCTCATTTTAAATAGAAACAGATAATAAAAAATATTAGAAGAAGAGAGCATAGTCGTCAAGTACTGTCCAGAGCTTGTGGACTGCCTCATGAACCATTGTATCGCTCTTTGCACCTGTGCATACTATCTTCCCTGATGCGAATATCAGTAGAACCACTTTGGGGTCTCGCATCCTGTATATCAAGCCCGGGAATTGTTCAGGCTCGTACATTACATTCTCTAGTAGGTCCGCCGCCATCTCAAGGTCAACATTCCCACGAAGGTTGCCTGATGCAACTATATTCTGGATCGTGATCTCGGGTTTTCCCAGTACAATTATACCATTATCCTTCAGTTTACGAACTACTTTTCGGATTGCACGCCTAGCCATCTTTGCTGATTTGGCTCCCGTGCATACCATCTTGCCTGAGTTGAAGATAAGAGTAGATGTCTTTGGTCTCTTCAACCTGAAAACCAGTCCTGGGAACCTCTTTGGGTTATACTCTGTTGTGACGAATACCTTTTGTATATCATTTAGATTGAAGGTCTGATCGAGACTACCTGAAGCTACTACATTCTGAATATGTATATCTAGATCAGGTATCTCTCGTTCCTCTTCACTCTGATCAATGTTTCTACTCATCATATCTTAACACGTATATGTCTTCAGCTGCTTTTCCACGATCTGTCTCTACAACCCTGAACTCAACCAACTGGTCTCTGTGAGGAACATGTTCCTTTGGATAGTTTGACTTGTTAAAGTACAGGTCATCCCGCATCTTCTTGGTTGAAATAAAACCAAAATTCTTGTTTTCGTTAAAAAACTTAATTTTCCCTCTCAAATTCTTTCCTTATTATATTAGGCAAGGCTCTTTTTTAATATTGTTTATTTAAATAAAAACAAACCGTGAATACCTCTCGGCTTTATGTGATTTAATCATTGTTTCAGTCTAATTTCACTTAGTTAGCCTTAAATCTGAGTAGATATCCAGTGTGAATACGTGAATGATAATGGGGTATCGTTTTATTAGGTAAGTACCCAGAACAGGTACAGTTTTTCGACACAACCCTCCGCGATGGAGAACAGACCCCCGGTATAAGCCTGACACCACCAAAGAAACTAGAGATAGCCAGAACACTTGATGATCTGGGCGTTAAGGTTATTGAGGCTGGTTTCGCGGCTGTATCCCCGGGTGAAAGAGAGGCAGTCGAGAAAATAAGCAACGCAGGACTTGATGCAGAGATATGCAGCGCAACAAGGAGCGTAATAAAGGACATAGATGTGGCAATTGACGCCGGGGTAGATAGTGTAAACATCATAATACCCGTCAGCGAACTACACGTGAAACGCAAATTCAACAAAGAACAAGCATGGATTCTTGATGTAACCAGCAATGTGGTACAACATGCTAAGGATCGTGGAGTTATAGCCGAGATTTGCCTTGAGGATGGCTCCCGTACAGAGATGGAGTTCCTCAGACAAGTAATTCAGAGGGCAATTGACGCTAGAGTGGATAGGGTTACACCATGTGACACGGTAGGCACATTGACACCTGAGCGTAGCCTAGAATACTATGGAGAACTTCATGAATTGTTTCCAGATATGGTTCTCGGGGTGCATGTTCATAACGACTTTGGGCTTGCCACAGCTAACACCATTGCGGGAGTAGCTGGTGGGGCAACACACATCCACGCCACCATCAACGGCTTGGGTGAACGTGCAGGTAACGCAAGTCTTGAGGAAAACTGTGTAGCATTGGAGTTACTTTACAAGGTCAAGACAGGCATCAATATTCAACGTATAACTTCAACAAGCCACACCGTTAGTCGAGTGACTGGAATGCATGTTCAGCCAAACAAAGCAATCGTAGGTAGAAACGCATTCGCTCACGAGTCAGGCATTCACACCCACGCGATTCTACGTGATCCAACCACATATGAGCGGATTGACCCGGCTCTTGTGGGTGCGACACGTAAACTTGTAAGTGGTAAGCATGCTGGTTCGACTGGTCTATTCAATAACTTGATTACCATGGGGCTGGAACCCAGTGAGGAGCAGTTCAACCAGATCCTCGAACACGTGAAGACCCTCGGAGACAAGGGGAACCTCATCAGCGACACTGATCTATATGGGATTGCAACTGATGTGATGAATCTTGAGCAGCAGAATCCCTTGGTGGTGGATGAGTTCATCGTCACTACAGGGAACAAGATCACTCCCACCGCGAGTATCAAGGTAACCAGAAACGGGGAAAGCTACATGGAAGCAGCCACTGGGAATGGACCTGTGGACGCCACGTTGAATGCATTGGTGAAGGCAGTAACTATCGACGAACCCGTGACGCTTGAACTTTATCAGGTAGAAGCTATCACAGGTGGAACAGATGCTGTCGTTAATGTTGAGATAAGGCTTAGGCAGGGAGATAGATTGGTGACCAGCAGAGGTGTCAACGAGGACATAGTACTAGCTAGTGTAAACGCTTACCTCAATGGCGTAAACTTGTACCAGAATATTAAGAAGGAAAAACTATGAGCACAATAAGTGAGAAGATATTAGCAAAAGCAGCCAACCAGGAAACGGTCTCCGCTGGAGACTTTGTTAAGGCAAACGTGGATGTGGCACTGAACCACGATGTTACCAGTGTACTGGCTTTTAAGGCAATGTACAAGATGGGATCCGAGAAAGTATGGGATCCTGATAAAGTAGTTATGGTTCTTGATCATGTTGCGCCTCCCAGTAGCGTCAATAGCGCCCGTGTACATAACGTGATCAGGAAATTCGTGCAAGAACAGAAAATGAAGAACTTTTTCGATGTAAATAGCGGGGTTTGTCACCAAGTATTACCTGAACATGGTCTTGTTAAACCAGGTATGCTAGTTATTGGCGCTGACAGTCATACATGTACACATGGTGCTTTCGGATCGTTCGCAACAGGGGTGGGATCAACGGATATGGGAGCAGTCTTGGCACGCGGAAAGACATGGCTCAAGGTCCCGGAAACCATTAAGATAAACGTAAATGGTGAACTCGGTAAACATGTTTATCCCAAGGATGTTATTCTGAGAATAGCCAAGGAGATTGGTGTGAGTGGAGCCACCTATATGGCCCTTGAATATCATGGAAAAGTGGTTGAAGAAATGAGCATAGCTGGGAGAATGACACTGTGTAACATGTCTATAGAGATGGGTGGAAAGGCAGGTATATGTGAAGCAGATAATAGGACCGTTGAATGGCTGGCCAAACGAACCACTGGGCCCTATGAGCTGGTCAAAGCAGATGAAGACGTTGAATACAAGCAAACGCTGGAATTGGATATGACTAATATTGAACCACAGGTCTCCTGCCCACATAACGTGGATAATGTGAAGAACGTATCAGAACTAGGCGCGATTAGGATCAATCAAGCCTTCATCGGCTCCTGTACCAATGGACGACTAGAAGATCTAAAACAGGCTCATGCTATCCTAAAAGGAGAGGAAATCCGCTCCGGCGTTCGCTTACTGGTGTCCCCCGCGAGCAGAGCCGTATATCGACAAGCACTCAAAGAGAGAATAATCGAGGATCTCATCGATTCAGGTGCTACGATCAGTAACCCATCATGTGCCGCTTGCTTTGGTGGACACATAGGATTACTTGGGCCCAGTGAGAGAGGAATTAGCACCAGTAACCGAAACTTCAAGGGGAGACAGGGGAGCCCAGAGGCGGAGGTTTATCTCAGCTCAGCAGCTGTAGCCGCCGCATCAGCATTAACAGGGTACATTACCCATCCGGAGGAGGTATTATAATGAATCTAAAAGGAAAGGTATGGAAATACGGTGACGATGTTAATACGGATTACATTATCCCAGGACGATACATGGAACTAACCGATCCAGAGGAGATAGCTGAGAAAGTCTTTGAGGAATATGATCCCAGTTTCCGTAAAGAAGTTGAGAAAGGAGACATAATTGTCGGTGGAACCAATTTTGGATGCGGTTCTAGTAGAGAGCACGCGCCCATCGCCCTCAAAGGTAACGGTATATCGTTAGTTTTAGCTGAGTCCTTTGCACGTATATTCTATCGTAACTCCATTAACATAGGTTTACCGGCGCTGGAGTGTCAAGGTCTTCATAATATTATTGAGAAGGGCGACCTATTGGAAATTGAATTAACAGATGGGGTTGTTAAAAATCTCAGCAACGGCGAAGAGCTAAACTTTAAACCCTTACCAGTTTTCATGATGGAAGTGTTAAATGCAGGAGGTTTAGCTTCTTACCTTAACAAGACTGAGGAATGGTAAAATGAAATATACTATAGCTTTGCTACCAGGTGACGGCATAGGACCTGAAGTAATGGACGCCACAGTAACTGTACTTAAAGCATTGGAATCAAAAACAGATATAGAATTTGAATTTAAGACATATATGCTAGGAGACGAGGAGAAAAAGCGCAGCGGAACAGCTCTTCCACAAAAGACTATTAACGGAGTAAAAGCAGCTGACGCATGTCTATTCGCCTGCGTGGGAGAGACTGCCAAAGAGACAATACTACCCCTACGACAAATGTTCAACCTATACGCAAATCTGAGACCAGCCAAATCCTATCCAGGGGTCTCCTCTCTAAAACCAGATACAGACCTTATGATTGTCCGAGAGAACACTGAAGGAATTTACAAGATGATTGGAGATCGATCCCCTCGTTCCGCATTTAATATTCGTGTTATTACATACGAGGCCTCCGAGCGAATCGTACGATACGCATTTGAATGGGCTAAGGCTAATGGAAAATCCAAGGTTACCTCTGTTCATAAGGCCAATGTTTTGGATTACACTGATGGCTTGTACCTTGAAGCATCAAGATCAGTGGCAGAAGAGTACCCAGAGATAGAGTACCAAGAGTTAATTGTTGACGCTGCTGGTATGAGGCTAGTTATGAACACAGAGGATTTTGAGGTAGTGGTAACCACCAACATGTTTGGAGATATCCTCAGCGATGTAACCGCTGGACTTGTAGGTGGCCTAGGAATGGTCCCCTCGGGTAACGTAGGAGACAATATGTGTATCTTTGAACCAGTACACGGTTCTGCGCCAGACATCGCTGGACAAGGCATCGCTAACCCATTAGCTTGTATCCTCAGTGCATCCATGATGCTTGAGTGGCTCAAGGAGCTAGATGCAGCCAAAATGATTGAAGACGCCGTACTCAGAGTACTCGAGAATGGCAAGGTTAAGACCCCAGACTTAGGCGGCGAAAACACGACCATAGATTTCGCGAAAGCGATCGCTGAAAAAATCTAATTTTTACATTAACTTTATTAAAGGCCTACGGTATACAACTTTTGGTTTACAACTAGAGTTATAGTAATATGTCTGATGAAAAGAATCGTATGCGAAATGTCTCGGGGAAAAACTTCGAGGAAGTCGTAGACGTAATAGGAAACCCAGTCAGACGCAGGATAATCCAAAAACTAAGCGAAGGTCCAGACTATACACTAAGATTGAGTAATGAACTCAATATACATCAACAACTGGCAAGTAAACATCTTAAAGTCATTAAAAACGCACAACTTGTAGACGTTGTCAGGCAACCCAGTCACAGGGGCGCTGATAAGAAAGTATTTAGCTTGAACAAATTTTACAGTCTGCAGATAGATTTCAGTCCAAACCTCTACAATCAAAGGCTTATTAGCTTTAATAATCCTCAGCTCTGGATAAACGCCGACAATTATATGGACAGGCTAGAGGATGAGGTAACAGAGCTTAGAGAAGAGGAATGCGGAATCGACACGATTAATCCACTAGCTCAGATCGTCCAGAACATTGATGACGAATTGGGGAGCCTTGAGAAGCGTAGAGCAAGACTTCTTTACATAAGGAATCTCGCAATGAATGCTAGCGTCCAAGCCTTAGAAGAACTGGATCGTAAGAAGAGACAGATAATCCACTACGTAATTAACCAAGGATCAGCTAGTATAGTAGAAATCAGTAGACACATGCAGTTAAGGGAACAGACCATTAAGGATCTAGTGGACGACCTAGAATCTGAAGATATTCTCAAGAAAATGGGGAATATGGTAACTTTGGCTGAGTTAGCTTAAGATTTTTCCGTAATCTTTTTTAACCATATGTAGGTATACAACTTCTGGTTTACAACCAAAAGTGGTATACTACCACAGGTTAAACAAAAAATAGGAGAAAATATCATATGAGTGCACAAGGTCAACCCGTCGTAATACTCAAAGAGGGAACCGAGCGCTCTACCGGCAGAGACGCGAGAGGCAGCAACATAATGGCTGCTAGAATTGTCTCAGAAGCCGTAAAGACCAGTCTAGGTCCAAAAGGTATGGACAAGATGTTGGTCGACAGTTTTGGGGACGTAACCATCACCAACGATGGAGCAACAATGCTCAAGGAGATGGATGTACAGCACCCAGCGGCAAAAATGATGGTAGAGGTCTCAAAGACCCAGGATGATGAAGTAGGAGACGGAACCACAAGCGTCGTCATATTGACAGGTGAGCTTCTCGGAAAAGCCACAGAGCTTATGGAGAAGAAGGTTCACCCCATCGTAATAATCGATGGTTATAAGCAGGCCGAGGAAGAAGCCTTGAAATTCCTTGAAGAGATCGCCGAGAAGGTAGATCCAAAGGATAAAGAGGTTCTAAAGAAGGTCAGCATGACAACCATGGCGAGCAAACTAATCAACCCACACAGCGACCATCTAAGCGATATAGCAGTAGATGCGGTACTACAGGTAGCAGAGGAAAGCAACGGAGGATACACGGTGGACCTCGATAACATTAAAATCGAGAAGAAACCCGGCGCATCAATGACCGATACAAGGCTAGTCCAGGGACTAATCATAGACAAAGAAGTAGTCCATGACGGAATGCCTAAACGAGTCAAAGGAGCGTCAATCGGCCTACTCAACGCCCCAATGGAGATCGAGAAGACAGAGTTCGACAGCAAAATATCCATCGAGACCCCTGAACAGATGCAGGCATATCTCGATCAGGAAGAGCAGATGCTTAGGGACATGGTAAAGAAGGTAAAAGAAGCTGGAATCAATGTCCTATTCTGCCAGAAGGGAATCGATGACATGGTACAGCACTTCCTCTCCCGTGAAGGAATCTTCGCCTCAAGAAGGCTCAAAAAATCCGACATGGAGGCGTTATCCAAGGCAACAGGAGCTAAGGTAGTTAATAGTGTTGACCAGCTAAGTAAAGAAGACGCGGGATACGCGAAATCTGTCGAAGAGCGCAAGATTAGCGATGATAAGATGATCTTTGTTGAGGGATGTAAGAACCCCAAAGCGGTTAGCGTTCTGATCAGAGGAGGATCGGAGCGTGTTGTAGACGAGGCGGATCGCAGTATTCACGACGCATTATGCGTAGTAAAAGATGTTGTACAGGAGCCCAAAATCGTAGCTGGTGGAGGATCATCTGAGATCGAGATAGCAAGACTCCTCAGAGAGTTCGCTGAGAAGCTCGCGGGACGCGAAAGGCTCGCAGTTGTAGCTTTTGCAGATGCATTAGAGGTTATTCCAACTACTCTAGCTGAGAACAGTGGAATGGATCCCATAGATGCAATAAGCGAGATGCGTAGCGAACACGCTAAGGGCAGCAAATGGATAGGAGTAAATGGACGCGAGAACAAGGTCACAGACCTATCCAAGATCGATGTCTACGAGCCTATGGTCGTTAAAGCACAAGCAATCAAATCAGCAACCGAGGCAGCCACCTTACTACTGAAGATCGATGACATCATTGCAGTAGAGAAGATGCAAGCCCCACCAGGTCCACCAGGCGGCGGAATGGGCGGCGGAATGGGCGGCGGCATGGGTGGCATGGGCGGAGGAATGCCTCCAGGAATGGGCGGAATGCCCGGGATGATGTAGGAGGAAAAAAGAAATGGCATACTATACATCAGCAGGCGGACAACCAGTCATAGTACTCAGAGAGGATACAGAGAGACAGCGCGGTCGTAATGCACGTAAGAGCAACATGATGGCTGCACAGATCATCGCAGAGGTCCTAAAGACCACACTTGGTCCAAGGGGCATGGATAAGATGCTCATCGACAGTCTTGGCGATATCACTATTACAAGTGACGGCGCCACGATACTCGAAGAGATAGATGTCCAGCACCCAGCAGCCAAGATGATGATCGAGGTGGCCAAGACTCAGGATAAAGAAGTCGGCGACGGAACCACAACTTCTGTACTCCTAGCAGGCGCCTTACTTAATAAGGCAGGCGAACTAATTGAGGACGAAATTCATCCAAGTATCATTATAAGCGGATACCAGGCAGCTAGCGAAAAAGCACTAGAAGCACTGGAGAAAGCATCGATCGATGTGGACATGGATGACCGTGAGACCCTCATGAAGCTAAGCAATACAAGCATGAGGAGCAAAGCCGTAACAAGTGCGAGAGATCATCTAAGCGGTATCGTAATTGATGCCGTTAAACAGATAGTTGAGAAGCACAACGGTGAGACAATTGCGGATGTCGAAAACATACAGATCGTCAAAAAGGAAGGACAGAGCCTACTAGAGACTGGACTCGTCAAAGGAATCATAGTGGACAAAGAAATAGTCCACGCAGGCATGCCCAAAAAGATCAAAGGCGCAAAGATAGCGTTACTCGATACCCCCTTAGAGGTAAAGAAGACAGAGCTAGACGCCGAGATCAGGATCACAAACCCTGACAACATTAAAAAATTCCTAGACAGCGAATCTGATATGCTAAAGAAGAAAGTAGACATGGTGGTCGAGACAGGAGCTAACGTAGTCTTCTGCCAGAAAGGAATCGACGACATGGCTCAACACTATTTAGCAAAAGCAGGCGTACTAGGAGCAAGACGTGTCAAGAAATCCGATATGGAGAAACTAGCCAAGGCAACAGGCGGAAAAGTCGTCAACAACCTTGCAGACTTCTCTGAAGAGGATCTGGGTGGATGTGAACTCGTCGAGGAGAGAAAAGTCGCAAATGACAAAATGATATTCGTCGAGGGATGCAAAGATCCACAGGCAGTAGCCATATTCGTACGAGCTGGTCTTGAACGAATGATAGATGAAGCTGAACGAGCGCTGAATGACGCCCTCTATGTAATCAGTGACGTTGCCGAGGTACCCCAGATGGTAGCAGGCGGCGGATCCATTGAGCTAGAGATGGCAAAAGCTGTACGCGCACACGCTGAACAGGTCGGTGGACGTGAGCAACTGGCTATCGAGGCATTCGCAGAGGCGCTGGAGATTATCCCAAGAACCTTAACCGAGAACGCTGGACTTGACATCCTAGACACCATGGTCGCCCTAAGGGCAGCACACGCCAAAGAAGGTGGAATCTACATGGGAGTTAATGTCTTCGACGAAGGCGTCATAGACATGTTAGAACAAGGTGTAGTTGAACCAAAGGTGGTCAAGGAGCAGGCTATAAAGTCTGGAATCGAGGTTGCTTCAATGATCCTAAGGATTGACGACGTGGTTGCAGCAAAATCAGGTGGACCTGGAGGCGGCGGAGGCCCAGAGGGAATGCCTGACGATATGGACATGTAAGTGTCCAAAACCCAACTTTTTTATTGAAACTTATATCTGAGACATTATTTCCGATAACTCTAACTTGTAATCAACATAATTACTCTCAAAATATCTTAGAGTATCTTGTATTTCTTCGATATTGGATGGACCTGAGACAGCGCAGCAGACACCAGGTTGATCAAGGACATATGCCAGACATTTATGAGAAGTAAAGGAACTATGTACATTACACTCAACCTCTTTACCGCCTCGCATATAGCCAGCAATCTTAGTTTTCTTACCTAGTTTCGGTAATCTACCTACCGCGTACGGCTTCATGGAGTAGATGTATTGCAGTATATGTCTGGTGTTCTGCTTTTCCAGCTGCTTTTGACACTCTCTCAACTACATTAGGTAAACTCCATACCCGTTCAACATAGTTAATACCTTCTCAAAACCGACTTATGCAACAGAATACGTCTCATCACTGGATAGGGTCTTTAAATGTTCTACCCCTAACCCGAGTAATCCCGAATCTATATCAGAATCTAATAAACCACTATATTCTCAGATAAACCATTAATAGATTTTGAGAATACATGTAACCATGAATCTAAAGGAAAAAGCATCCAAGATAATCGATGAATACCAGTCAAAGATTATAGAGATAAGTGAGAAGATTCACGAGGAACCAGAGCTTGGACATCAGGAGTATAAGGCTTCTAAGCTGCTAGTAGAAGAACTAGAAAATCAGGGATACGATGTAGATTATGGTGTCTCAGGTATGGATACAGCTTTTATCGCTCGAAAAGGAGCCGGGCGCCCCAAGATTGGGGTACTAGCAGAATATGATGCATTACCTGGAATAGGCCACGCTTGTGGTCATAATCTAATCGCTGGATCTGCCCTGGGCGCAGCCATGGGGTTATCAAAAATCGTCGAATTGATAGATGGAACAGTCCTCATTTATGGTACACCCGCCGAAGAAGGAGTAGTACAAGACGCTGGCGGAAAAGTAATCATGATTGATGAGATAAAGGAAGCTGACGCCGCCTTAATGATTCACCCTGGACCCACTTGGGGTAGTTATAGCACAACTAACGCCCGGGAAAGCTTTCTAGTTGAGTTCCATGGACGTAGTAGCCACGCTGGAGCAGCTCCGGAGAAGGGGATCAACGCACTTGAAGGTA
>WJJC01000095.1 GCA_014729945.1 Candidatus Bathyarchaeota archaeon | reverse complement strand
TGAAAATATAGTCAGTACCACGACTTACCTCTATGCAGGTTAAGAGGTTGGGTGGAAAATACTCTTGGCTAAGTCTGGACCATATCTGATCAAGCTTGGGATACTCCATATATCTTAGAACAACATAGCTCTTGTAATGAGTCACCATATCCAAGTACTGGATAGACCAGAGACTAGCCAAGTCCTCATAGTCCTTAATCACTTTATGTCCACCCTCTTTCTTGATTATCTGGAGGCTACGCTCCAGCTTATCTACGTGCTCCCTCAGAATATGCCTACACGTAGCAAGTAGCAGCTTATCTCCGCCTATATGATCATCCGCGTGTATTATCTCATGGACAGCACTGTAAACAGTTAATGTCTCAGCGAAATCTGGCATATGCATAGGATGATCGCTAGAGGGTAACCTCTTATCAAGAAATATACTATCTGGAGGCTGAAAGCTACCGAAATCCATACTATAGTTCTTGCCCTTAGGGTTATTGATATATATCGCCTTAAAGTTACCCTGTTTTAACCGTTTACTCGTCTTTAGAAGATTGGACATTATGGGTAGATCTAACTTTCTCTGAGTTCTGCTTACTAGCTGAAGCGAGTCCTTAACGATTTTTCGAACGTCGCCGTCTGTTAGCTCTTTCCTCAGAGTCACGACATATCTAGTTTTCTACGAGTACCTCGAATAAAAACCCCATGGTTCTATGATCAATAATTATTTACATGAGAAAACCAAAAAAGATTTTATATAAACCTCTTCTTTAAGTTAATTTAGAAAAATTTTCTAGAAGAACCGATCCAAGTTCATTGCCTTGGGCTCTTCATCATTTCCTAGGAAAGGTAATAATATACTTTTCTCGGCCTCGAAGAGTAGATGCTGGTATTTTTTATAGTCAAATTTTTTCTGGTACCCAGCGGGGCTGACGCGTCTGAAGGGATTACTATGACTGGAGTCCACGTAGATATAACTGATTATGCCTCCCCGATCCACTTCTTTTCCGTTTATTTCAAGCGCCTTAGCTGCAGTCACGTGGGGAAGCCGGGTCTTATATCTAGATGGTTTGCGTCTTAGGATTGTTTTAGCCTCAAGCTCATTGAGGGGGACCAGTCCTTGTTTCAGTTCCCGGTTTCTCTTATTGATGAGTCTCTTAACCTGTTTCACGCCTTTGCAGGCAATCTCTTCGGGGGAGTCATGGGAGAGCAATATTCTTATGGATTCTCTCTGAGTATCAGCGATGAACTGTGGGGTGTTTCGGCGTCTTAGCTCGATGCCACGGCACACTAGTTCACCATCATACCGGATCCCATAATACCTGTTGATGGCTCCAAAGGCTTCATCCGATTTTTGGGGTAACAATACCAGATATCTGTAATGATTCTCCACGGTTATGGGCAACCCCATCTTTTCCTGTATCAAGGCTGCGAGAAAATCAAAATCCTCCTTATTGGCTTCCTTTTTCTTTAGGAATAGGCTATCTGTGTTCCCGTACAATGTCTGGAAACCCTCTTCACGGGCGACATTCATGGCGTCCACCAAGTTATTACGGGCCGCCTTATTTATCTCCATAAAGGTATTCATGTTACCGAATTTGTTGGCCCAGCATCCGCTGTACCCGTAGGTACAAAAGAGTATTTCCTTGAGGGCTTGTTGTCTGGTCTCGCACCAGAACCATTTCTCAGGCTGATCCCGCAGTTCTTTCTTCATGTGTTTAAAGTATAGTCTTCTTTCAAGGGTGTCTCGGGTAAAGTCCAGTAGGAATCCCTCTGATGCTTGTTCTTCGTCTATGTTCTCGTAACTGATGTTCTCCCTGATTATGAGGTGGGGGAACATGCTCTCAAAGTCCAACGCCGCCACGTTCACGTGTAGTCCAACACGGGGGGCGAAGATCAATCCACCGTGATCCCGTTCTTTGATAAGCTCACCGAGACTCATCATGGGTTGGTAGAAGCCGCGCCTTGGAAGTAAATAGCCTCGTCTACTGGCCTCATAGCTCTGGCGGCTCTCGATGGCTCTACCGGCTGCCCAGTCGGAGCCTATTCGCGGCACTTCCCGGGTATACATAATACGCTCAAGTATACCGGCTAGGCTTGTACGTCGGTACGTCTTAAGGTTAAGAAAGACCCTGCCCTTCTCTAAGTGAAAGCTCTTTCTTTGATAGTATCCAAGGGATAGTTGTCCATATTTCTCGCATAGCTTGAGCAGTGTCTTCATATCGGATGGTATGCAGCAGAGAAAATCAGGGTTCTCCTCCCGGATATGCTCCATGAAGGTATCGAGAGTTTCCTCGACCTCTCCTCTGAAGCGGTGTTCTTCCCGAATGGTTTCATCGTAGGTGATAAAGGATAATTCATCTTCATGGTAAGACTCGAAGCAAAGCACTTTGAATGGCGGTGGCTCCAAGCTTCGGTTTAGGGGTATCGGCTCTATTGACTGGATTCGATGTTTTTCATCCGCATCGAGGGAGACTTCTCCAAGGGGTATTAACCCGTGATCCGCTAGGAAACGCTGAGTATGGGATAGAGAGTCATCGTATATTTCACCGTATTTCTCCACCTGACCCACCACAGATCGGTAAAAATCCGGAGCATCAACAGCCACCCGGATAACAGGGCGCTCATCAGGGCTACTTAGTGAGGTGTATCTCTTGGTTTTCTCCAGTACGAGTATATGAGGATGCTCATCAAATAAGTCAAGGAACTCGTTAAAAGATACACTTCTTGGGACCACATAGAAATCTGGTTGATATTCAAGGCTAAACCGTGTTCGTTTTTCCCCTGTCTTCACCCAGAGATGAACACCATAGTCACTGAGTCTGACATCTAGGAGCCAACCGTTAAGTCTCATATCTCTTCTCCAATGCCTCAACCCTGTTCCTGAGCGAGCCCAATTCGCGTCGATTGGATAACACCCCTGTTAGATTCAACAGATCAAGAGCGGGGATCACCTTTTCGTATATCATGGCTCCCTGCTCCTGATCCCAATCCTCCCAGACCTTGTCAAATGCTTCCTGCATCAGGTTATTTTTTAATGCTTCACGATATCCTATGCGAAGCCCCTTCATAACATCCTGTATTCTTCCCCTCATACATTCTTTTGTTATCCTACCCAATGCTTCGTCATCCTCATCGTTTAATCGTACTCGTTTCCCCGCTCGTCTCTTATCGAAGTGTTTCACCAATTGAGCCGAGACATCTCCACCTTTCAACTCCCGTAGATAAACCAATACGTTAGCGGCGTGACGTAGATAGCTTCCACCCATGGGTTCAGGGGAAAGATTTCGCCTCTTCTTGGAGACACATGAGGCCACCAATGGCGCATGGTTTATAGTACATAACTCCTTTAGCTTCGCCACCACGCCCTTGAACTTCGCCCTGTTCTCGAAGCCAATGGCGTTCTCGCTATAAAATAGCTTTGATAATTGTTGCACCGCCATTAGTTTGATGTCTGCATTCTCCGTGATCTCTTCCACGAGGCTGGGTGCATTCACGAGTTGGGCCTCTGAGAACACTCCTATGATATGAATCCGGCTTAGGGATGTTTCTACATCTAATCCGTTGTAGACAAGGAGCCTCAGCAAAAAATCTGGATCAAAACTAGTCCGGTCACGTCGATAGTTGCCACATAAAAGATAAACCACATCTCCACTGGGTTCCTTGAGGGGGTCCACCATCAACCTGTAGAGCAGTCTATCAGGCACCAATGTATCCTCTGAGCCGTATAATAGGTAAAACTGAGTGGCCTCAATGCCTCCTAGTAATTGATCGAGGCGATGACTCCCCGTTGAAAGCCTTGAAACCTCTGCACGGTTAGCATAGACTTGAAGGGCGCTCGTGAAAGTTGACGCCGAGTCATGTCTTCGGGGGGTCATCGCAATTGAGAAACAGTGTGTTTGTTACTTAAAGTGAACCATGGAGGGTAAGGTGGGGAGATATGTGAAAGAGCTAGCCCAGTTTATATCCGTGGGGGATGGACTCACCGTCCAAGTAGACGCCTTTTGGTCCATATGCAAATCTTCCCTCAGAGATCATTTGTACTGTCATGGGATAGATAACCCAGTCACCTTTCTTTTTCAGCTTATCTTGGTAATCTGAGACAACTTGTTTCCTTAACTCAGAGTCCTCTCTGAGTTTATCGATGGATACGTCAAGATCTATTTTCACGGGCTCTGAGATTATGAGTATCTCACCGTGGTCCACTTCCTCACGTACGATGTGGGTGGTTGAACGTATCTCGGTTTCACCAGCCATTATAGCCTCCTCTATGACGTGAATGCCAACGTATTTGCGTTTCTCGCCATCCATGATGGTTAAGTCGGCTGGATGTACATTCACGATCCTGCCCTTATACTCATCAAGTAATACCGGTGTCATAATACTCATGTAGCCAGCGTTTGCTATCAAATCCAATTTATAATCTTTGAGCTTCTCCAATACCAGTCTATCATAATCTGGTCGTATGGAAAGATCAGATCTTTTCAATCCACGCTCCTTGTAGAAATCCCGTATATCTACATACTCATAGCTAATACCCTGCTCAGATGCAATATCCTTTGCACGGGTCATCTTGGATCCATTTCGTCTTATTCGCTCATCTTTTACATCACTGAATATCAAGGACACAGTGTAATTTGCGTCAGGTTTCTTGGATCGTTCAATTATCTTCAACCCGTTTGTTCCTGAACCTGATATGAAAAGGGCGACACGCATCTTCCTAGAGTCGCTGTATGGGTAAATAGGTGTAAGCGTCATGTCTCAGGAACCATTAGTAAGGAATATAAAATTAACCCACCTTTTTTGGGTTTACTTATTTTATCTTACTACTGTTCACTGTTAGTACAAACTTACGTAATAGCATTTTTTGAATGAAAAGGTAATCAAAACAAGATACCAGAGTGAACCTATTATTTATTCCATACCGTTTAAAAACACCAGACTTTTTAAAAAAATCTTATAATAATAATAATTTGATCTACAAATAGACCTAATCGTATTAGAGAAAGTGATAAACCACCACTTTCACCCATCCCCTTACTTCAATACCCTGCGTTTATCTTAAAACCGATTTCACGAAAATAATACACGAATAATCATGGCACAAGAATACATACAAACACCGGAAACACAACTAGAACAAGAAGAAATCCACGAAGCTTTGACCAGATGCAAACACTGTAACCACATAGTACCCAAGACCATGGGGTGCCTATACTGCGGTAAGCCAATCCTATTCAAAAACCCGGAAAAGGAGAAGAAAGATGATTAACTCCCAGAAAGAACAACTTCATGCACAGTTAAAGATACTTGGAATGAGGTACACTTGGGAGATAATAGCCAATATAAAAAACGGTTCCAAATATATGAAACAGATAGCGAACGAGACCGATATACCTTACACTACGGTCCAGAAGAGAATTAACGACATGGAACAAGCGGGAATAGTCCGCGTATTCAACGACGTAGACCCTGAGACAGGAAAAGCAATCAAGAAGGTAAGAGTAAGCAGGTTCAGGATCAATATAGATCCATATACCATAGAGAAAATGGTGACTGACCCACCTCAGTACATCAACAACTAGGTTGTATACTTTTTCTCCGAAAGATACCTGTCCCTATGATCAGGGAGTACGGTAACTACATTCTTATCGTCACCAAGCTCCTCGGCCAGTTTACAAGCCATAAACACATTGGCTCCTGATGAGATTCCACAGAATAACCCTTCCTCTCTTACAAGACGATCAGACATGGATACGGCTTCACTGTTAGACACCTTAACCACGCGGTCCACGATGCCGCTGTTCATCATTTCTTCGATGATACCACCACAAACGGATTTATCCACACCAGGAACACAGTAAAATCCCTCACTGATAGGGTACCTTGCTGAATCGGGCTCCAACCCCACTATGGTTACATTCGGGTAGTCCTCTCTAAGAGCCTTAGCGACACCGTAAAGAGTACCCCCGACGCCGATACTGGCTACGAAAGCATCCACAGACTCAGCCAGTTGACGTATGATCTCTCTACCGGTTTTTACATGAGCTCGTGTGTTCGCCGAGTTACTGAACTGTCTGGCCCACCAGACATCGCTATTATTCTTCTCTATCTCCAAACACTTTACCCTAGTTCCAATCTCCACCTCAGCACCTGCAACAGCTCCATTAGCATCACCCTCCAGTTCCAGTTCATGTACCTTGGCGCCATAAGCCTCCATAATCTTTATTCTCTCAGGAGTCATCCCCTCCGGCATATAGATCTCAACGTTATACCCTAGCTGGGTGCCTACGAAGCTGAGAGCAGTTCCTGTATTACCTGTGCTTGCCTCGATTATGGTGTAACCTGGTTTCAGCAAACCTTTCTCCTCTGCGCCGCGTATCATCTCAAGGGCTATGCGATCCTTCAGGCTTCCGCTTGG
>WJJC01000094.1 GCA_014729945.1 Candidatus Bathyarchaeota archaeon | reverse complement strand
CTTCACGAAAATGAGTACAAAGTAGACATCTATACAGATGAAGAAGTAACTGTGCAACAACTGAAAAGCATCAAAAAATATGATCTAATCCTTCTAAGAGTTCATAGTGGCATATTTGAGGACACGGTCTGGTTCTGTCACAGGCTCTGGTTCAGGTGGACTTGGTACACTATCAAAAACAGTGCCAGTGTTTGAGCTAGTGTCTATTAGCGCTAAAACTATGGTTTCTCCCGGGGTTATCATTCCTTCTTAATAGATTTCACTGAAAAACGTGGATGGTGTACACCAGGTATCTGTTACTTCACCGTTCATTGTGTAAGTTACTTTGAACGAGTAATACTCGTTGGATCTGGTTTCGGTTATTATGGCTTCTATGGTTTCAAGGTTTGATGCGTCTTTGTATTCAGCATCAGCCGGGTTCATTATCATTAATCCGGTTAGGGTTATGAGAACGGGGATTGTTAGTATTAGTAGTCTTTTTTCTTATTCATATTTATCTTCATCCTTTTGGTAGGTTTCAATTGAGAATTTCACATTAGTTTTGATTGAGTATTTTGACTGTTACTCAATCTTACCATATTCGGTTACTATTGTGATTAGGGTATAAACTTCATGTTATCTGGAAATATACTTAAGATCACTATTTATCTTAAATAAATATAAAAACGCTAAAAATGCAATAATAATAGGCGTATTTTATATTATTATGTTCATTTATTCTAAAATAGAATAATGGAGTTTAGTTTCACTTAAACTATATTAAAACATTAAAAATATAGATAAATTAAAACTACGAAATAATGAAATATTTTATCATATTCATCAAACCTATTCCACTACAGTTTTACGTACCTTCAGGTATTTATTAATAAATAAATAATGTTATAACAAGTTAACTAAAAAACAATAAAACTCATTAAAATAGATGAGAATCAAACATAAACCGTATCCCAAACATACACCAGAAACTAAGAAACTAGATAATGTTTTTCAATCATGAAACAAAATCTGATTCATGCTTCCCAGCACGTTAAATACGATAATTTCAACCCTCTTAATCAGCCTACTCTCGTTGATCGGGATATTCACACTAAGCACATCGGAGAAGAGGCTGCATAGAGTATTGGACTTTTTAATCGCTTACTCAGCTGGAACAATATTAGGCGCCTCACTATTTGACCTGATGCCAGAGGCAGTTGAGATAGTCGATGAACATCTCGTGTTTCCTATCATTGCCCTTGGTTTTGTCCTATTTCTCTTCTTAGAGAGAGGATTATACTGGTATCATGGTCATGGTCATACCCATGAGCTCCCCCTTACAGAGGAAAATAATACTAAGAGCTTTGCTTACCTGAACCTTATCGGCGATTTTATTCACAACTTTATTGATGGGATGATAATTGCGGCCAGTTTCATAAACAGTTTTACAATCGGGGTAGCTACCAGTATAGCTGTCGCTTTTCACGAGTTACCCCAGGAGATGGGGGACTATGGGATACTGGTTTATGCTGGTATCGAGCGTAGAAAATCTTTAGTATATAATTTCGCTGCCGCGCTCTCCATTGTCGTAGGTGGTGTATTTGGATCATTGTTTATTACACTAGTGGATGAGCTAAGTGGCTGGATGATAGCTTTCAGTGCTGGTGCTTTCTTATTTTTATCAGCGTCTGAGTTGATCCCGGAGATTCACGATGATGGGGACTGGAAAAAATCCTTGGTTCACATATTTTTTCTTTTACTGGGCATGTTTACAATCTATTCTCTGGGGTTCATATTTCCCCATGAGTAGGGCATATTAGGGTCGTCTGTACTTTGTATCTGAATGAAGATAGTAAAAACAGATAAGAAGGGATTGGAGTACGCCTCTAAGATCATCAGAGATGGAGGAGTAGCGATTTACCCCACAGAGACCGTTTACGGTCTTGGCTGCGCCCCCAGCGACCCGGATGCAACTAAGAGAATACTCCAGATAAAGGAGAGAGCCGACAACCCGTTGCCACTGATATGCTCTTCCATAGAGGTTGCGCGTAAGATAGTTGAGTTTAACGTTACCGCTGAGAAACTAGCTGAGAAGCTTTGGCCTGGTCCCTTGATGTTAATCCTACCTAAGAAGATGGATTACCCCATCTGGGTTACCCGTGGAAAGAAGACCTTGGGTATTAGGGTACCTGGAAGTGAGACGGCTAGAAAACTAGCGGGACTATCAGCAGGGGTAATTGTGAGCACTAGCGCTAACAAATCAGGTGAAGAAACACCGAGAACCGCTAAAGAGGCGATGGATCAATTAGGAGAAGAAGTGGATGTGTTTGTTGATGGGGGGCCAACTCGGGGTCAGTTGCCCTCCACTATTCTTGATTTGAGTGGATCAGAGATGTGGATCACTAGAAGCGGTCCAATAAGCGGGAAGATGATAAAAGAGGCTTTGCAGGGTTAGAGTTTCCACCCTTTCTCTACAAGGAAAGCTATGCTCTCTCCCTCGGGTGCACCCACTGCTTTAGCCACTGGTTCACATTTTGTTCTGAATAGGTACATTGTGGGGCAGGGGGCGGGTGTCTCAGTCATGGTCTCCCAGTTGGCCATTCCTTTGGCCACTATTAGGTCAACGTTAAGGTATTTGTCTATGAACCATTGGGGGGATTCATCGAGTCTGACGCCTATGGCTTTGGCGCCCGTGGTGATGAGTTCGTCGGCTACCTGGTCCATGCCTACCATTAGGGCGTCTTCCATTAAGGCATCATTTAGGGTTGGGGGGCCATCCTTGACAGCTACAGTTACTTTGCAGCCCAGTCTCTTCAGTTCATCCACGACTAGGGTATCGAGGGCGATCTCACCTGCGTTGTCAGCTAGGAAGAGGAGGTTTACGCCGGGTTTTGTGAGTTTCTTCAGTTTGTCTGTGTCATCTATGTAAAGTGGTTCCTTGAGTAGTTTCAGGGCGTCGTCTAGGTTGGCGTTGTTACCTGGTACGTCATAGTCTATTACGTTTCCAAGGCACGCGATCTTGCATGCGGTTCTTAGTTTTTCACTTGGGGTGGTTTCTTCTATGAGTTTTTTTAATTCTGGGAGTATTTCTAGGGCTCTTTTGTTCTCTTCTTTTTTCTGCTCAAGGTATGGGTCCTGGCATTTAGTTATCTTGGCTATTAATCTGCCTCTCTCGGCGCCTAGTACGGAGGGTACTGTCTCTTCGTTGAATTCATTGCCCATAAGTTTGAGTAATGCTATCATGGCTTCTTTTCGGGTCTCCTCGTCTTCGGTGCTTAGTTTTATCATCTGGTATCCTCTGTGGAGGAGACAGTATCCGCATCTTGAGCCAACTTTCATATTATTCATGGTCTGGTGGTGTAAGCAATATAAAAAGCCTTCAAACATGTTATGTGGGGAGTATCATGGAATACAACTTACTAGCCACTACAGAGAAGATTTTGATGAGCGCAGCCAGTAGCCAGCTATGGATGAACCTAAGAGCAGTTGGAGACGAAGAGGCACGGACTAATAAAACCAGGATCGGGGGGCTTATTCAGGGGAAGACAAATCTGGATCCGGTGGAGGCTATTCATTTGTTACGTGAACACTTGCGGTCAGAGCCTGATAGATATGATAAATTATTCAGGATATTACCCGTCATTGAGTGGGTGGAGACGAGTATGGATGAGATCGTGGGGGAAGTTGAGTCTCAGAAAGAACAGGTGAAGCCGGAGGATACTTTCCGGGTGACGGTTGAGAAACGTAGAACTGATCTGGGGAGATTAGATGTGATTGACCCTGTGGCAGCGGTTTTTGATAACGAGGTTGACTTGGAGGAACCGGACTGGGTGGTGCTTATTGAGATCATCGGGGGAAAAACGGGGGTCTCCATTATCCGTGAGGAGGATATGTTGAATGTTCAGAAGGAGCGAGCAGCGTTATCTCTTGAGGCTGATTAAGGCCCCTTTCTCGGTGATTAAACTTGTTAATGCCTGATATTCGTCCCCATTTATTGTGTTCAGGGCTGTCTCGGTTATCCCATAAAACTGTTTCAGGGCATCAAATTTCTCGGGGGTTAGCCGCAGGAGGTTATCATCTAGGGTACCTAAGTGGTGTGCAATCTGTTTAGCGAGCTCATCGTTAACTGTATCAGAGATCACAAGTATAGCTATTCGTCTTGTTTTCTGGGAGACGCCTATTGCTTTTATGGCCTTGTATATCTGGTCCTGAGTGGAGGCGTATAAGAGGGTCTCCACGTTTAGGGTGTTACTTATGTTATTACCCGTCTCCAGAGCGTGATATGCGTTAGCAGCTGCGTAGTGGATGTGTCGGTGATCGGTGATCTTATCGGCGTCGAATAGTTGATACACTTTGCCGTCCGCTATCTTGTCCAGTTCGTCTAGAGTCTTATTGATGTCTGGTACACTTGTTTTATCGGCTGCGGTTATGGTAACGTAGAGACCTGAACTAGTGATAGGGTGGGAGTACGGCATTTTCAAGGCTCAATAGAAAGGGGATTAGGTTTAAACCTATTCATGAACCTGTTTCACGATTTTTTGCGAGTAGTTTTAGTTAATTTCCTAATTGTATTTGATGGCAATACTTTTACGCGTAAATAAGGCAATCAGATTAGACCACTGTGAGATATGGATAATGTCAGACTATGAAGAAGAACCCCAGATGAAGATAGGGGAGCTAGAGAACTATTCGAGAAAAATATACACTGTCGCCAAGGTTATCAGTATGGGCGAGTCGAGAGAAGTCACCTCTAGAAAAGATAATAATGTTCACAATGTCTGTGAGGCCTTAGTGGCTGATGATACCGGTAGCATTCTTCTGACTTTATGGGATGAAGCTATAGATGAAGTGGAAGAGGGCATGGTGTTACGGCTCAACAATGCTTATGTTAATGTGTTCAGGGGTAGCATGAGGTTGAACCTTGGAAAATATGGTAGCTTTGAGGTATTGGAGGATGCTCCTTTTGAGGGTGTTGAGTTGGAGAATAATCTGAGTGACCAACAGGTTGAGTTCAGGCAGAGATCTTTCGGTCGTAGAAATCGTAGAAGATACTAATCCCCGTTTTTCTTTCTAGTACATCTTTTATTTATCAAACCATGTACAGGTGTTGATTCAAATGGTTAAAGTTGGTTTCGCGAAGCAGCCGTATAATGGTCATTTTGGTAGAGAGGAGATAGATGGTGGTCCTGAGGTGTTGGAGGAGGGGCTTCTGGGACAGGGTTATGAGGTGGTGGATAACCGGGAATCTAGGTTAACGGGTTTGGAGGAGAAGGCGTATGGGATACGGTATAGGCTGGGGTTGGCTAATAATCATCTAGCTGATATCGTTGCAGAACAAATCAAACAGGGGTTATTACCTATCGGGTTATTGGCCAACTGTAATGGGCTAATGGGAATGCTTGCGGGGCATCAGAGGTCTGGTGGGTCATGGGCACCGCTACGGGTTGGTCTTGTCTGGGTAGATGCTCACGGGGACTTTAATACACCTGAGACCAGTCTAAGCGGAATGATGGGTGGTATGCCTGTGGCTATTAGCACGGGGTTGTGTCTGGATCATATTCGTAGGACCAGTGGACTTGATCCTCCGTTGGCTATGCAGTATGTGACTATGGTAGGTGTAAGGGATACTGATCCCTGGGAGCAGCATCTTCTAGATAAACATGGGATATCGCAGATCAGTGTGGATGATATCAAGAGACTCAGCCCAGCTATTGATATGGAGATGGATCGCCTCAGCCGGATTACGGATCTAATCTACGTACACGTGGATCTGGATGTACTGGATCCGGGGGATATCCCGGGAGCGGGATTACCAGTGGAGAATGGCCCCACGGCTGATGAGCTGGCGGAGGCGTTGGAGCTAATGTTTGAGTACCCCAGCGTCAAGGGTTTCGGGGTGGCCTCGTATCCTTGGAGACGGGATAAGGAGAGGAAGGGACTTGACTCGGTTCGCCGCCTTGTGGATAGGGTTATTACGGGGGTAAAGAATCGATAACTATTCTAACCTTCTTTTATTGAAGACGTTTTTTAAACCATGGTTACTTAGATGTTTATATGATATTTGAAAAACTGAAATCAGAGGTTGTGTCTCACCTTAGCTACTTCATAGGCTCAGGTACGAGCGCCTTTGTAGTGGATCCAACGAGAGATATACAACAATACCTGGACTTAGCCAAGAAACATGGTGTGAACATCGAGTATGTTTTTGAGACTCATAGAAACGAGGATTATGTTATCGGGAGTATAGAGTTGGCTAGGCATACGGGTGCGGAGATATATCACGGGGACTGGCCTGATTTTAAGTACGGTAAGACAGCGGAGGATGGAGACGAGTACCATGTGGGTAACCTTAAGGTAACGGCGTTAGCAACACCAGGTCATACACCTGGATGCAGGAGCTACGCAGTTACTGATCTTGAGACAGGGGATGAGCCTGTGCTTGTGTGCACCGGTGATACCTTGTTCATAGGTGATGCAGGTAGGACTGACTTCGGTGGCCCTGAGAACCGTGAGAAGTGGAGCACATGGCTCTATGAGAGCATATACGAGAAACTATTGCCATT
>WJJC01000093.1 GCA_014729945.1 Candidatus Bathyarchaeota archaeon | reverse complement strand
TTGCTAGGTGGAAAGCCCTCTCAGATGTTGCCCCCTATGGGCGTGAATACAAGAAGTTATTCCTCTATGTACCGAAGGGAACCGAGGAACAGACTAAGGAGCTTCTTGAGTCAAACGAGATTGATTATGATGGAATCAGAGTTTATCAGGTTGAGAGTCAGACCCTGAAGATAATCCCGTACATTACACGAAACGATGAATATGACCACACGGTAACCTAGAAAACCATATACAACCAAATATCCTCCCCCTAATTTTTCCTACCAAGAAAAAACACGCAAAGATCCCGCCAGCCGACACCAAAACCATAGTATATACTAAAAAACACCCTATTCGCAATCCTTTTAAAATAAACACAACTGAACCCAAAGTGAAATGAGCATAGCTGTCATAGGTCCCTCATCATTCGTAACATGCTTCCAACTGATCGGAGCACGAGGGTACGAAGCAAACGACGAAGAGACAGTGGTTGCCACACTAGACAACATAATCTCAAACGAGTACAAGATAATCATAATCCCCGAACAATACACCAACGCAACACGACCATTCAGAGACGAAATAATGCGACGAGGCGAAATAACTCCTCTCTTCGCATTAATACCTGGCCTAGCCCAAGAAACAGGAATGAGAATGGAAGAACTACAGGCAGCAGTCTCACTAGCAATAGGGACAAAATTGGAGATATAATTAAAATGTCAATGAAAAACATCCTAAACCTAAGCGAAAGACTCAAAGATCTCATCGAGAGAGCAGAAAAAGAATCAAACAAAATAATATCAAAAGCCCAGAGTGAAGCTAATGAAATGCTTTCTGAAGTAAAAGCAAAAGCCGATCAACGCCGACTCAAAGCACAACGCAGAACAGATCTAGATGAATTTTTAGTCGAAGCAGAGACAGAAGCCAGAAAAGAAGCCGAGAAAGTCTCAAAAGAATATAATGAAAAAGCTGAGGAGATCAGAGAAACCCCCGAGGAAAAAATCGACGAGGCCGTTGAATACGTATTCCAGGAGGTATTACCCGAATGAGCCAGCAAGAAGTAATGGAGAATAAACTCATCGACAAGACAATTCAGGAAAGGAACAAAATTCTTGAAGAGGCTAAAGAAAAAGCCGTCCAGATCTTGGCGAAAGCGGAAGCAGAGAAAAAAAGGATCGAGGAACAAACTGAGGAAACCATTGAGAATATAATCGGCGGAGAACTTAGAGCAGTTCACGACAGAATAGTAGGTGGTGCCCAGCTAGAGGGCAGAAAAAAAGTCATGGATGCCAGAATGGAGGTAATTAACAAGGTCTTCTCCAAAACTCAGGACCGAATCCAGGAAATCGTCATGAGTGATGAGTGGGAAGAACATCTCTTAAAACTAGCAAGCGAGTCTATAACCAAACTCAATGAGGACTGCATAGTATATGCAAATAAAGAAGACGCAGAGTACTTAAAATCAAATATGGAGCAACTGCCAACCGGCATCAAAGTCAAGATAGAGGAATCAGCCACTGATATAATCGGAGGTGTAGATGTCGTCAACATGAATGGTACAAAATCTATACACAATACCCTGGATGAGAGGTTAAGACTAGAAAAAGAAAGGCTAACCGCAGAAGTAGCCGAAAGATTGGGGGTAATCTAAGATGTCAGAGAGACTAGAAGGAACAATCGAGAGAATCAACGGCTCACTAATCGTCGGAAAATTCAAAGCAGAACCCAATATGGGAGACCTCATTGAGGTAGGAAATCTCAAACTAATGGGTGAGATCGTTCGATTAAGCGAGGAAACAGCATATATCCAGTGCTACGAATCTACAGCAGGAGTAAAACCAGGTGAACCAGTTGTAGATATAGGCACACCACTAGTAGCCGAGCTGGGACCAGGGATAATGGGCCAGATCGTAGACGGCGTTGAGAGGTCAGAGACCCAGTTATGGGACCTTACAGGCCCCTTCATCACTAGGGGAACCAACATCGCGCCACTGGACAGGGAGAAGAAATGGAAATTCGAGCCACTGGTTAACCCCGGCGACCATGTATCTGGAGGAGACTTCATCGGACAGGTACAGGAAACCGAATCCTTCGTACACAAGATAATGATACCACCAGATCAGAGTGGAACCATCAAGAGCATCGAGGAAGGCGAGTTTACAGTAGTGGACCCCGTAGGCATCCTTGAGACAGAGGACGGCGACGTAGACCTCAAGATGATGCAGGTGTGGCCAGTTAGACAGGGAAGACCAATAAAGGAACGATTAGCCCTCAGCCAGCCCCTCATCACCGGTCAAAGAGTCATTGATACCTTCTTCCCATGCGCCAAGGGAGGCGCATCAGCCATCCCCGGTGGATTCGGAACAGGAAAAACAGTAACACTACAACAGATCGCAAAATGGAGTGACGCAGACATCATCGTCTACATCGGCTGCGGTGAGCGCGGAAACGAGATGGCGGACGTAGTCGAGCAGTTCCCAGAGATCGAGGACCCGCGAACAGGTAAAAAACTCATCGAGCGAACCATCATCGTAGCAAACGTATCAAACATGGCTGTAAGCGCCCGTGAGGCCAGTATCTACATGGGAATCACTATCGGCGAGTACTTCAGAGACATGGGGTACGACGTATCCCTCATGGCTGACTCCACCAGTAGATGGGCTGAAGCCCTCAGAGATATCAGCGGCAGGTTAGAGGAGATCCCAGCAGAGGCCGGTTTCCCAGCCTATCTAGCGGATAGGATCGCGAGCATCTATGAGCGAGCTGGTAGAGTCATTGTACCCTCCTCAGAGGACAGGTACGGGAGCCTAACCCTGCTGGGAGCTGTATCCCCACCAGGAGGAGACTACTCAGAGCCAGTCACTACAACGACATTGAGATTCATCGGAACTTTCTGGGCCCTCGACAGCGAGCTGGCTTACAGAAGACACTTCCCCGCCATCAACTGGCTCAGGAGTTTCACACGTTACCTTGACGTAGCTGCAAGATGGTGGAGCGACATGGAGCCCACATGGGAAGAGACAAGAGCCCAAGCACTAAGAATACTGGAAGAGGCAGCAGAGATCGAGGAGACCGCTAGAATCATAGGAGAGAAAGCACTACCAGACGACCAGCGACTAGTATTGCTAGTAGCTGAGATGCTCAGAGAAGGCTTCCTGGTACAGAATGCATTTCACCCCGTGGACAGATTCTGTCCACCAGAGAAACAGGTAAGACTACTAAGACTCTTCACCAACTTTTACAACACGGTGAGGCCCCTAATCGAGCAAGGTGTGCCCATTGACCAGGTAAGAGAGCTGGATGTGATCAGTGAGATCATGCGGTTAAAGGAAGACGAGGGAACAAAACCCATAGAGGATGCTAGGAAACAGATGCTTGAGGAGATAGATGAACTAGGCAGACAATACGAGGTGGAAGAAGCATGAGCATAGTATACAAAACAACATCAGAGATTCGTGGTCCAATCCTAATGGTGGAAAACACTCATGATGTCGCATTCGACGAGATCGTATACATCGAGCGACCCAACGGAGAGATCGTGCAGGGTAGCGTACTGGATGTAAGCATGGACTATGCCATGATCCAGTGTTTCGGAGAGACAGCCGGGCTAAACCTAAACACCACGGTCACCTTCAGCGGAGACGTCCAGAGGATCCCAGTATCAGAAGACCTCATAGGAAGAGTCTTCAACGGGAGCTTTGAGCCCATCGACGGAATGCCCCAGGTTATCAGCAAGGATCTGAGGGACGTTAATGGGGGAGTCATCAACCCCGCTGCCCGTGAGGTCCCTAAGGAATTCATCCAGACAGGTATGAGCGGTATAGACGCCATGACTAGCCTTGTAAGGGGGCAGAAGCTACCTATCTTCAGCGAGTCAGGTTTATCACACAACCAATTAGCCGCCCAAATAGCGCGACAGGCAACTATTCCCGGAGCGGAGAGCGACTTCGCCATCGTATTCGGGGCCATGGGGATCAAGAACGAGGAGGCAGCCTATTTCAGAAGCGAGTTCGAGAAGACAGGCGCCCTGAACAAGAGCGTAATGATCCTTAACTTGGCAGACGACCCGCCCATTGAGCGTATCGTCACGCCCCGTATCGCCCAGACAGTAGCCGAATATCTGGCATTCGACCTAGGGATGCACGTACTAGTTATACTCACAGACATGACTAACTACGCGGAAGCTCTGCGAGCCATCAGCATCGCCAGAGAGGAGATCCCCACACGGAAAGGATACCCTGGATATCTTTACAGCGACTTGGCCACCATCTATGAGAGGGCTGGTCGTATCAAGGAGAGACCAGGATCAGTCACATTGATGCCCATCCTATCGATGCCAGCAGGGGACATCACACACCCCATCCCAGACCTTACAGGATACATCACAGAGGGCCAGATACTCCTGCAGCGAGAACTTTCACTACGTGGAATCTATCCACCGATGAACGTCCTGCCCAGCCTATCAAGGTTGATGAAGGATGGAATCGGAGAAGAGACCACTAGGGAAGACCACCAGGACATATCAAACCAGCTCTACATGGCCTATGCCGAGGGACAAAGGGCTAGAGGCTTGGTGAGGATCGTCGGAGAAGTCGGGCTATCCGAGCGTGAGCGCCAGTGGTTGAGATTCGCTGATCGATTCGAGCAAGAGTTCATCAATCAGGGAATATACGAGAACAGGACCATCGATCAGAGTCTGGACCTTGCATGGGAGCTACTAGCTGATCTACCGGAGGAAGACCTAATCAGGGTAGATGAGGAATACATCGAGAAATACCATCCAGCACACAAGAGTGAAGCATAAAAATGTCTGCTACATCCGGTGTTAGACCCACTAAAGGCTACCTCATGGAGACCAAAAGGCGGATCCAGACCGTTGAGAGGGGAACAGAGTTCCTCAAACTCAAACGAGATCAGCTCGCCAAAGAGCTGACGGAGAGCCTTGAAGTACTTAGGGGTAGAAGAGGCCTGCTCCTTGAAAATCTAGAGGAGGCTTACGGTGCCCTAACTGCGGCCTATCTGAGTCTTGGACCGACGGAGGTACAGAGCCAGACAAAGAGTATCAAGAACACATTAGAATTGGAGGTATTGCCTAGAAGCATCATGGGGGTTGTGTATCCATCGATAAAGATACAGGGTAAGCCTGAGATAGCGGCTGAGCTAGACATAACTCTGGCTCACGCAGCCGAGAAGGTGTATGAGATCATCGAAGAGTTAATCCGGTTAGCAGAGTTCGAGGAAAGGGTGTCAAGGATTGCCGAGGAGCTGGGGTCCACCAGTAGAAAGGTAAACGCCCTAGAGAACATGGTGATACCAGATATGAAGCATATCATAAAGTTCATAGAGGATAAGCTTGACGAGGAGTCCATGGAGGAGCTTGTTAGAATGAAACTTATCGGAGGTGCAAAATCATAGCCAAGATGAATCTTGGAACCAATTACGTGGTTCTTAGAACACATGCAAGAATATCAGATCTGCTGAATAAGGCCCAAATGCAGCGCCTTGCAGACGCATCTGATATTGACGAGTTTATCGAGAGACTCAAGGAGACACCATACGGTGAGATCGAAGTTGAGCACGATGACAAGATCGCTATAAACTTAGAGAAAGTGTTCATACAAAAGTTCATTGACCGTATTGAGGAGATAGTGAATATTACTCCCGCGAAGATGGGAGCTTTCCTTCAGGCATACTTTGACTTCCGGTTTGAGATATTGAACCTTAAGCGGATCCTAAGAGGAAAATTCACGGAGAGTAGTCCCGAGGAGATAACTGACTCATTAATCCCCATTGATCCCTATAATGTTGATGACTATGACGAATTAGTGAACGCCAGTGATCTGGAGGAAGTTATCCGGAAACTGGATGGGACCGCATATCAGGGATTAGTGGATAAACTTGGGGCTTACAAAGAATATGATGCCTTATGGCCACTGGAGCTGGAGCTGAACTATATCTACGCTAGAAACATATTACGATTAACAGAGCAACTACCAGCTCGTGACAGGCATATCGTGAACAGTCTCGTAAAATATGAGACCGATGTAGAGAACGTGCTTATCGCCATCAAACGTAGGGGAAGGTCCGATGTTGACATGGAATCCGTTTTCCCCGTCACATATGGCATCAGTAAGGCGGATCTAAGTGAAATCATTGAAACAGAGAGCTTAGCTAAAGCTATTGATGGACTTAGTGAACCGTATAAATCTGTTCTAGAACCCATAAAGTCTGGTGACGTCGCGCTTGTCAGAGCAATGCTTAGAAAAGGTAAGTATGATGCAGCCACCAAGGCTAGAGCCGGTAACCAGTTCGGGTTTAACGTAATACTGGCTTTCCTTGTCTACAGTGAGATCGAGAAGGATAACCTTGTTGGTCTGGCCTGGGGCGAGGTGCAAGGGCTTAGCCCAGAGCATCTGCTCAAGTATATCGTCATCCCATGGGACTAATCTTTTTTACTCTTCGCACCCCATTATTCTTTTATGAGTCAAAAAATCGAGACCGTCTATTTTGAGGGTAAAGGTAAACAGTATACAGAGGAGACCTTGAAGCTAGCGAAGAAACGTGCTGAGGAGCTGGGTATTAAAAATATTGTAGTGGCATCCTATACGGGGTACACTGGTGCTGTTGCTTCTGAGATGTTCAAGGACTATAATCTTATTGTATCCGCTGGTATGATGGGGTTCACAGAGCCTAACGTGGAGAGAATGGTGCCCGAGAACAGGGAAAAGATCGAGTCAAATGGAGGTAAGATATTCTATCATCTTCACAGCTTTGGTGGCCTTGGAAGAGCTGTTAAACAAAAATTTGGTCCAATACAAGTAGATGAGATTATTGCATACACCTTACGAACTTTCAGTCAGGGAGTTAAGGTGGCTCTTGAGATTTCCTGTATGGCCTGTGATGCCGGTATGATAAAATCGGATGTACCGTGTATCGCTATCGGTGGTAGTGGTGGGGGCGCTGATACCGCAGTTGTCCTGCTGCCTGTGAATACTCACAGGTTTTTTGATACTAAGGTACAGGAGATTCTCTGTAAACCACTAATAGGGTAATAGTCACAACTTTTTTTCTTTGAAAATTTCTAGTTTTCTTGGAGTATAGTTTTAGCCCACCATTTTATTAATGGTGCCATTAAAACAATCCAGTTGATGGCAAAGGTTATGGTTTGTTGATCCATTTTATTGTTCTATATTACGTGGTTCAGTGATATCTAGTTATCCTGAATACGTCTAATATCGATCAGTAATACATAATGTTACTCCGTGTTAACTTAGAGTAAACATAGTGGTTTTAATGTCTGAAAATATAAATAATATAAATAATAACTCTGCTATTTAACACATAAATATAAATTTAAAATCCATCAATGAGTGATATTCCTTTATATAATAGTGGACAATTCAGGACAGCAATGGACGCCACAGACCCTGAAATAAACAGGATACTCAAAGTAAGGCTAAAGGAGATCTACCCCGAGAGGTACAGGAAATCAGAGATCCAGAGTATTATGGAGTATCCCCTGAAGGAAAACCTCTGCATTGTAACTTACAACTTGGATTTAGAAAATTCTCCGCCAATCATCAGGGCCAAGATCGTGGTAAACAAAGTAACTGAAGAGTTACTACAATATGATCCAGGTTTGCTATAAGCTGATAATATGATAATAATCGATCCCTGTGTATTCGAAGCCATGCAAGAGTTCGCCAAGAACAGTCATCCTCATGAGGTTATAGTGTTGTTGAGGGGTGAGAAAGACGGGGATGATATCCTCGTTACTGATTTTCTATTACCTCCATTCGGTTTAGGTGGACAGGGTTTCGCTTCTTTTCCATCTCATATGCTTCCTATAGACTTCACGATTATGGGTACAGCCCACAGCCACCCCAGTGGCGTATTAAGGCCATCAACAGGTGATCTTCATAATTTCTACGGTAGGATAATGATGATCATTGGTCCACCCTATGATGAACCAAATGTGGCCGCTTATAGGAAAAATGGTAAAAGAGTTTCTGTAAAGCTGGCTAACCCCCAGCAATAATTGGATAAACAGTAACCTTGTCTCCAGGCTCCAACTTCGCTGAGTCCCAGAGTTTCTTATGGTTAATAGAGACTCCTACAACTCTTCTATCGTATGCGTAGAGTATATGTTCCCCTAGTGTTGCGATGAATTCTCTCAAAGTTGTCTTCTCCTTGACAGTGTATGTTTTGGGGTTAGGGTACATTGATACTCATCTTTGTTTGGCTTAGTTTATTTCTTGTTCTCTACACTTCTGGACGTATCTGTTATACCATGTATCTACTTTCTCGGCTGTCACATAGTTCTTGTGGTGCCTGAATCCCCCCTTCGCGGTGTGGGGGATGTGCATGAGTTCATGTATCAGCGTTCGATCTTGTGCTTCCGGTGGATAATAATCAAATTTCTCATGTATTACTTCGATGATGTAAACTGGGTCCATGGATAATGCTTCCTGCCATATCCTGCCCAGTCCATGGATTCTTGCTATTGTTTTACGGCTCTTGCTGCCTCTGCTTCTAATGCAGCGGAGGTTATCTAGGTCAACGTGGTCAAATTTGAGGATATTTATGATGTTTTCGATTCTTTCTCGTATATCAGGGGCTTCGTAGTATTGGATCATCTGTTTTATTCTTGTCTGGTGTTTTATGGGGGTTTTGGATCGAAACTCTTTATTGGTTGGATGATCCATCCAACACTGGTTTGCTTCAATCAAAGATCACACCAAGAAAAATATCCCTGATAGCAATACTCACAGCCACAGCCATAGCCACCAACTACATGTTAATAGGCGTAGTGAACATCAAATTCATGGACATCATAGTCTTCACGTCAGGATATCTTATGGGATCCAGTTTAGGCGCCTTCACAGGTGGCCTCGTCTGGCTGGTATATGGAATTATTAACCCCTACGGGTTTAGTCTACCAGTATTCATATCAACGGTAACTGGTGAAGCCCTTTTCGGGGTAGCCGGTGGCTTGTTCTCTGGGAAACATACAAGTGATGGTACAGGATTTGACCCTTGGCTAGCCGTAACTGGTTTCTTATTAACCCTAATCTATGATCTCTTCACCAATATTGTCTCAGGGTTAACAGTCGGCATCCCAATCGCCTTAGCCTTGGTGACGGGTATCCCCTTCTCATTAACTCACATGTTGAGTAATGCGATATTCTTTGGATTTGGATTCAAACCATTAGTTAATTCCATAAACAAAGTGATGAAGAATGAAGATAGATAAAAAAACGTACAAGCTAGTAGCAGTGATACTTCTATGCACTTCCATTGCCAGTGGCGCCCTCGCTGTAAACTACAACTATAAACTACGACAGCTCGACGAGGAATATCAAACTACTCTTGAGGAGCTAGAGAAATTCACGGTGGAGGTTGACCTATTGATTGATTACGGTAATGGATCCCTTGTATGGTATAATGATACAAGGATAAAGATGGGTGCGAGTCTTCTTAACGCTACCGTGGACAGCCTGGCTGTAGATTACCAGACTTTAGAATATGGTGCCTTCGTGATATCGATAAACGGTTTGGAGCAGGATGATTCCCATTTCTGGATCTGGAGCTATTATGATGGGGAATGGAAGACTGGCTCTGTTGGGGCTGACCAGCATGTATTACATGATGGTGATATAGTTGGATGGACTTATACATCATTCCACTAGTTGATACCCCATGGAACAGATCAAGCTCCTTGATGAGATCACTTCTAAAACAGCTCCAGGAAGAACACCGGATTTCACCAGAGCTCATGTTTTATACGCTTTGATCCTTCTCAAAGATAAGAGAATAGGCAGGAAACAGTTGAGTGATGAATTAAGACTAGGTGAGGGTACTATCAGAACCATGCTAGGTAGATTTCAGGAACATGGTTTAATCAAGGTCAATCGCTCAGGAGCCACACTATGTGAATATGGGCGGGCTTTCATGAGAACCTTGGAGAAGGTGTTAACTTGGAAGCCTCTTCCTGAATCTGAGATTACGGTTGATATGGTTAACTGGGTTGTTTTAATTCGGGGGGCTTCAGAGAAAGTGAGATTGGGTGTAAAGCAGAGGGATCAGGCTTTGATTCATGGAGCTACAGGTGCTACTACTCTGATTTATCGGGGTGGAGAATGGATTATTCCGGGTGTTGAGGAGGATATTAGAGATGTTGTTCTTGATGGTCTCTCTGATTTAGATCCAAGGGACAATGATGTAGCTATTATAGGTTCAAGTGATGATGGCTTCACTGCGGCACTAGGTTCATTAGCTGCGTCCATAGACCTTTTGGCTTAGTGTTTTTTATCTATGGAGGACTGGGCAGCTCGATGTCTTTAAACACATGGGCACAAGGATGTTAGTATGTATCATTTTGGATATGGTTCTAACCTGAATATGGCGTTTTTAAGGAAATATGTTCCCAGCGCAGAGTTTGTCATGAAGGCTTATCTCCCCAACTATGAGGTCCAGTTTCGTTTCTGGAGCAAAAAAAGGCAAGGAGGAATAAGCAGCATAATAGAGAAACCAAGTCATCTGGTTTATGGGGTCATCTATGAGTGTGATGAAGAGGAGTTAAAGGAACTGGATATACTAGAGAGTGTCCCCCAGGGGTTGTACCGGCGTGAGACCTTCAAGGTGCTTGGTGAGGACAAGGAGTGGTATGACGCTGATCTGTACCGCATAGTTAATCCACAGGGGCCTTTCACACCTGCTAGGGGCTATGTAGATTTGATGATCTCTGGGGCCAAAGATCATGGCCTAGATCCTGGTTATATTCAGGAGATTGTGGCCATCTATGAACGTTCACTCTGAGTATTCGTAGACTATCTCTCCATTTATTATTGTCATGAGTACCTTTGTCTCCAGTATCTCCTCTGGTGGCACCGTGGTGATGTCCCTATCCAGCACAACAAAGTCAGCGAATTTTCCCTTCTCAATGGATCCTTTCTCTTCTAAAGTTCCTTCCAGATAGGCTGCGTTCCATGTATAGGCTCTTATAGCGTCTAGAATTGGTATTGCTTCGTCCTTGCAGATGGTTTGCCCTGATCTTGTTTTACGGGTAACGCATCCATAGATGCCTGTTAGCGCGTAGCTGTTGCCAAATCCATCGCTGTTACCAGCTGTGATTATCCCGTGGTCTCTGAAGCTCTTCATTGGGTAGTATCCACACAGCCTTTCTGGACCTAGGGCCGTTATGTGGCTGTCTCCGATGGGGTAGCAGAAACCGATAGATGCACTAACAGTTATCCCCAGTTCCTTCATTCTTTCAAGTTGGCTGGGTTGTACGTATCCGGCGTGCTCTATTCTGTGGCCGTGATCTGGCCAGTGCCTTGTCTTCATGGCTGCTTCTATGGCGTCGAGGGAGAGATCTATAGCTCGGTCTCCTATGGCGTGAATGCAGACTTGTAACCTAGCCATGTGGCATCGTGTTACCTCTTCTATCAGTTCTTTTCTGGTACATCTGATGATACCCCGGTTACCCGGATCGTTGGCGTAATCCTCGTATAGGGCTGCTGTGAGGCTTCCCATGGCTCCGTCTGTTCCCACCTTGACTCCTATAACGCGGAGCCTGTTACTCCACTTGAAGGGTGTTCGTATTCCCTGTCGGGAGAGGTCACTAGTGGCGTATCCTTTATAGGGTGTCATTCCGTCCAGCATTAAACCAATTCTGATCTTGAGCTTGTTCTTCCTATCCAGTATCTGGTAGGCTTGTGCCTGAGGTGCTTTGATGTGTGCCTCATGTATACCTGTTAACCCCCAGCTGAGATAGGTTTCTTCTAAGATTGGCCAGTTTTCCACAAGTATTTGGGTTTCTTCCTCTGCCCTGGGTTTGGGTATGATATCTCTTACCATGTCCATGGCGGCGATCTCGTCAAGTCTGCCTGTGGGGCTCCCATCAGGGTTTCGCTCAATGTTTCCCCCCTCTGGCTGTGGTGTGTCTTTTGTTATTCCCGCCAGTCTGAGGGCTAGGCTGTTGGCTACCGCGTTGTGTCCACCGGCTCTCCCCAGATATATAGGGTGTTTCTCTGAGGCTTTATCCAAATCGTGTCTGGTGGGGAACCTCTTGTCTTCCCACTGTGTTTCGTCGAACCATGCGCCTATTACCCATTCACCCTCTGGTTTTGTTTCTGCTTTCGCTTTCAGCGCTGTTATTACGTCTTTGAGGCTGTTCATTGGGGGTGTAGTGCATTGAACCCAGTCGAGTTGCAGTCCTTTCCTTATGCAATGCTCATGCGTGTCAATGAATCCGGGTAACAATATTTTACCCTCTAGATCTAGTCTCGATGTGTCCTCGCGGGCTAACTCTAGGATCTCTGAGTTATCCCCTACTTTGATTATTTTTCCTTCACGGACCGCTACAGCTTCAGCCTCTGAGCCATCTAAGTCCACTGTTACTACCTTACCGTTATACAGAACCAAGTCAGCGCCAAACTCATCCCCCATCGACATGGAACACCATTAACTAGTTAGGCTTAAGCTATTTAATATCCATCTGCATATCTGAGTGGATAAACATTGGGTGATTGGATCGTGACCGTCTTTCTCGGGGATAGTCTTACGGCTGGTTTTCAGCAGGGACCGGGTAGTCTTCCTCTCCGGTATTACCCGTTCACCAATATGCTGGAGTCCAGTCTCAGAATGTGGCTGGGCGAAATAGATGCAGAACGGGATATTGTTATAGTTAATCAGGGTCGTGACGGTGATAGTACTGTTGGTCTACTGAATCGGTTTGATGTCTGTGTTAAGTCGGAGGATCCTGATATCGTCTTGATCTGGGGTGGGATCAATGACCTCTCCTCCATGGTGCCTCCAGGAGATATTTATTGGAACATCGTGAAACTTGTGGAGAAAACCAGAGCCATTAGAGCTTTTCCCGTGGTTTTGAATGTTGCTCCCGTGGGTGGTGTCCATTTTAATGATCAGGTTAGAGAGTTGAACCATTGTCTTATGGAGTATTGTAGATCCTGTGGGGTTACTTGTCTGGATGTTTTCTCCCTCCTCGTGGATGGTGATGGTAAACTAGCGGAAGAATACTCTAATGATGGAGTTCATCTCAGTGATAAAGGATACCGGACAATTATGCAGTCTATTTATAGTAAACTTGTTGAGATAATACAGGGTTTAATCACGAACTAGATCGCTAAGCCATTTCTCCACTTCTTTAACTGTTTTTAATTGGTGTACTTGGAGGTGATTGTATTCGGGGTGAGCTGTTAGTTCACTGTATTCCCTTTTTCTCCGCCTGTATGTTTTTATCACCCATAACGGCATAGCGTAATTCCCAAATAACGCGGAGAGTCGTTCAATGTTATCGTTCCAGAGCCTTTCACGGGTCCATACTCTCTTGATGGTGCGTCTTAATACACGCCAGAATACTACTGTGAACGGTAGATCGAGCCATACCAATGTGTCAGCGTTTTTCCAGAGGAGGTCTCTGACAGGCTTATAGTTGCCATCTGCGACCCATGATTCTCGATCTATTTCTTTTTTTACTTTGTCTATGAATTCTTCATCGGGTAGCTCGGTCCAGTTGGGTTGCCAGTGGATGCTGTCCAATTCAATGTGGTGTATTCCAAGGGTCACGGCTATTTGTCCGGCTACCGTGGTCTTACCTGAACCGGAGGTACCTACAACTATGACCCTTTTCATATTTTGTATTGGTTTCTTGGGTTATTTGGATTTACCTTATATTATGTGGTTCAAAAAAGAAATCATGGCTCTTGCCCTCATCTTTCAGACCACTGTGCCCTTATTTGCTCTCATCTTTTTGGGGTTCCTCGCTAGGCAACGGAGTGTACTTGAGGAGGGTGATGAACGTGTCTTCTCGAGTTACCTGTATTATATTGGTTTGCCTGCGCTTCTGATTATTGATTTATCGGAGATATTGTTTACTGGGGAGACTCTACGTTATATGGCTTTGAATCTAGTGCCGTTGATGATTATGGGGGCGGGGGTGGTCTTGGTCGGGTATTTGACGGGATTGGAACGTGGTCTCTGGTTCTTATCTATTATTGTAGCCTCTTTTGGTAACCTAGGGTTTTATGGCTTGGCTTTCGTGAGATTCGCCTATGATTCCTTGGAGGCTGAGCGGCTTGCAGCCTTATCCGTGTCTTCGATAAACACCCTGGGGTTCATAATTACATTGATACTATTGGAGACCTTTGTTAGTGATACATCTAGGGCATACTTGTTGAGGAAAATCGTATCCAGTTTATCCACAAATCCATTAATATTATCCATAGTCCTCGGTGTATCCCTGAGTCTGCTAGGTGTTGAGATACCTACACCTTTATCCTCGGGTCTCCACATGATCGCTTCCAGCGTCGCGCCTGTCGCTATTTTCATGCTAGGTGTATCCATCTATGGTAAAGAGTATGATAACCTTGTTGAGGCGGCTCTTATCAGCTCCATACGTTTACTAGTCTTACCTAGTGTAACCTTCATAGTATCTCGTTCTTTTGGTTTTAGTGTCTTAGAGACATCGGTGATGGTTGTTATGTATGGGTCACCTCTTGCTTTGTCGATGATTATTCTTAGCCAGAGATATGGATTCGAGGAAAGGCGGATAGCATCCGTATTGTTAGTCTCATCCCTCCTCTCTGGTTTAACCATGAATCTATGGGTGTTGGCGGTTGAGGCTTTTCTATGACTTGCTCATGTTTATAAAAAAGGGTTCAGCAGAGTTATTCATGAAGAAACTAGATGGAATGCAGGAGGCGTTCAAAACGTCTAAACAGGTCTTCTTGAAGACAATGACACCTGACGGGGAATCTCATATGAGGCCCATGACTAACTTTAATGAGTCCCCATATGAGGAAATGTGGTTTCCCTCCTTCAAAGATACAAGGAAGATAAAGGAGATTGAAGCGAACAACGAGGTAGTGGTTAGCTTTCCCTCCTCTGAGGAGGGAAAATGGTACCATGTAGTAGGGGAGGCTAGGCTTGCTTCATGGGAGGAAGTTAGGGAAATGTGGCGCTGGTGGCTCTTGGAGTGGCTTCCAGAGGAGGATCGAAGACCCCTTCGTTACGATAATCCCTTCCTTGATAGATCAATAATATGGGTGGAACCAAGAGAGGCTTCATTGAAAGATCATAAATGATCCTTTTTTACGGTGGGTCTCTCAGCT
>WJJC01000092.1 GCA_014729945.1 Candidatus Bathyarchaeota archaeon | reverse complement strand
GCGTAGCACTAGCAGCCTACCTGCATGAGATAGTAGATATCCAAGACAAGAACGCCGTAGCCGTAATCTCGGGAGGCAACATCGACATGAGCTTCATGTCCCGGATCATCGAAAAAGAACTATACCGCCTAGGTCAACTAGCGAGAATACAGGGAAATATATCCGATAGACCCGGCTCCCTAAACAAGGTACTAGGCATCGTAGCCGACTCCAACATAAACGTGATAAAAGTAATACATGATCGACGAGACCCGGACACCCCGCCAAACAAAGTCGAACTAGAACTAGTACTAGAAGTACACGAGAAAGAATCCATTAAACAACTGCTACAACAACTATGTAACGCGGGTCTAAACTTCAGTATCCATGAAGACTAGACCAAGACATCAAACAATAAATAAGATCCTAATAAACCCCAAAAAAGAGTCTATAAACTTATACCAAAAAAGACAACCAGTATCTCATATACAAATTATTCGCAGACTGGAAACACAAGGTAAACGAATCCTCTATCAAGAGAATAACTCTCATACTAAAGCATCAAACAAGAGTTACATGAACCCCGATCACCGAGATCAGAATAATTTTAGGTGCAAAAAAGCGTATATGAACCATGGAGTTCACTGTACGCCCAGAGGTAAAAATAATGTACCCCTCAGCCCACTTCGGATCCCTCACCATCAAGGGCTTAAAGAACACAAAACAAGATGAAGACCTGGAGAAAAAGAAACACATACTGGAGAAAGAGATAAGGAACAATTACCCAGAGCCAACAGATGACCCAGTAATAGGAAACTACACCCTATATTACACCAAGTGGGATAAAACCTATCACATCCAGTACCAGATCAAGAGCATTAAAAAAGGCAGAGGCTTCCCAAACATATCAGTATACGTAGACTGCATGTTCATGGCTGAACTCAAGAACAGGATCCTAACATCAGGACATGACCTAGACACCATTAAAGGTGAACTAGTCTACGACCTGGCTGATAAGGGGGAAACATACCTCAAACTCAACGGTGACACCCAGACCCTAGCAAAAAATGATATCGTGCTACGTGACGAGGAAGGCATCCTCGCAAGCATCCTCTTCGGACCAGCTGCGAGAACCTCGATAAAAAAAGAGAGCAGAAACCCTCTCTATTTTGCTTGGTGCCCCGTAGGGCTAACCAGGGAAAGTGTAGAGAATCATCTATCCAATATAAGCGAATATCTACGCCTAGTCTATGGGAACATAGACTCAGAGCAAACCATAAGATAACAAATATTCGATAAAAATATACACTGGATTCAATCTATACTATATGTTGAAGATCAGAGGAAAAGAGACCACAGAAGGATACCTTTCCCGGGCTTTAAGGGATAGAAGGATAGCTCTAAGACATTACCACAGATGTCTCATCATAGCGGCCATTAATTGCCTCAAAAACGAGACACATAACTAGTAATACATAGAGCACACTATTCTTCATGAACCCATAGTCCAGACTAAGTATTACAAAACCGCTGCTAAACAACCGGTTAACACCTACTCGAATAATAAAAAAGAGAGGATTATTCTACTTGACGACTAACACAGGCAGCTCACATTTCTCTATAACATGACTTGATACTGAACCCAAGATCAAGGATCTCGCGGCGCCCAAACCCCGTGTCCCCATCACCACGAGATCAAAGCCCTCATAGTCAGCTATAGTCACCAGTCTAGGACCCGGCCTCTCTGTCCGCTCATCCCTCAGAGTATACTTTACTCCAGCTTCTTCCAAGACTTCCTTTTTCTTGTTAAGCAGTTCCCTACTAGAGGCTTCTGATTCCTCCCAGCTACAGTGCACTACTTCAGTACTGCCATTGAAGCGTCTAGCTAACTCAACAGCTTCTCCTAACGCATTATCTGCATGTGTTGAGCCATCGTAAGCTACCAGGATCTTCATTCCTTCCTTCATGGCAATTAGTAAATAATATTCCCATTATAATAAAGTGTTGAATCAAGATAAATATAATTAGAAACGGCGCACAATATCATGTTGTTTAGAAAAGTTATTCAAAAACCATATAATATAGTCAGTAAACCGGTTACTGCTATTCTTCCAGTTATCTTCCCCTTTTCTATAACAGAGAGCCTATTACTCCTCCTTCATTAACTTTATCGCGATATTACTCACATTCCGGGTCTCTCCACCATAAGAGTCCATCTCCTCAGTACCTATCTCAATAGATTCCACAAGTAAATCATTTACAAACCGGTTCCTAGTAACCTCCGCTACATTCACCGCCTGACTGATAGCATTACCTCTCGCCATCAACTTGACAGAGTCACCGTTAGCAAGCACCCGGAGCACCGCTGTGCAATAGGTCATCACCGGTTTCGTTCCTACGTATACAATGTTATCTTTCATTTCAACCACAGGTGAACCCGAAACATTCACTAAGTATAAGACAACAACTCAGATAATAAATCCATGTACCAGTAAATCAGTTTAAACATCTACAGAAAACAGTCCTAGAAACCTATTATTCACTTAACAGGGGAT
>WJJC01000091.1 GCA_014729945.1 Candidatus Bathyarchaeota archaeon | reverse complement strand
TTACAATCGTAAAGTAAGATAAGGTAACAGCATAATTTCATTGGTCTATTTTCTTAATCTAAGAATTTTATCCAGTTCCCAGGTATTTATCACGTCTTCTGGCTCCAGCCAGCCCCTTCGTGCAACTGCTACTCCGAGGGGAAGGAACTCCATCTGGGGAACGCTGTGAGCATCTGTACCTAACGCGATTTTTACTCCAGCTTTTTTCGCTCTACGAGTGTCCACATCCCTTAGATCCAGTCTGTTTGGACTGCAGTTGATCTCCATACAAACGTCTTGCTCAGATGCAGCTTCGAATATCTTATCAAGGTTAACCTCGTAGGGTCTTCTTTTCTGTATAAGGCGCCCTGTGGGGTGCCCAATAACCCGGACATATGGATTGTGTATGGCATCTATGATACGGTTGGTGATCACCTCTTCATCCCGCTGCATACCTGTATGTATACTAGCTACAACCCAGTCCAACTGGCTGAGAAGATCATCACTATAATCCAGTGAACCGTCACCCTTGATATCACACTCAGTACCAGTCAGTATCTTAATCTCAGGGTACTTGTCATCAAGGCGCTTAATCTCCTCAACTTGCTCCATTAGTGTCTCTTCATCCAGTCCTTGGGCTATGGCAAGGCTCTTACTGTGATCAGTGATGGCAATATAATCTAGATTCATATCGATGACTTTCTCCACCATAGCTTCAAGGGGGTCTATGGCGTGACTGTAATCTGTGTGTACATGCAGATCCCCCCTAACATCGTCCATTGACACGAGGTTCGGTAACGTGCCTTCTATGGCAGCCTCTATCTCGCCGGTATTCTCCCGGAGCTCGGGGGGCATCCAAGCCATACCCAGTGCGTTATAGATCTTTTCTTCGTCCTCTGCCTCCACCAATTCATCGTCTTCGCGCCTGAACAAACCATACTCGTTAAGCTTGAAGCCAGTCTTCACCCCGATGGTCCTGAGTTTCACGTTATGCTCTTTGCTACCGGTGAAATATTGTAATGCTGCTCCATAGCTCTTAGGGGGTATAACTCGGAGATCAACCTGGAGCATATTCTCCAGTACTACCGTGCTTTTGGTGGCACCTTCACCCAGTATCCTAACTATTGGCGGCATGGAGACAAAGTGCTCAGTAACAAGATCCGGGCTAAGGCTGCTAACCAGTACATCTAAGTCCCCCACGGTTTCTTTTCTACGCCTAGCAGATCCCGCCACCTCAACCCTTCTCGCATGAGGGCAATCCTCCATATAACTGATAATACCCTGAATAATGGGTAAAACCTCTCCCAGCAGAAAACGGGTGCTCCTGCTCCTGTACTCATCGATGGCTGTTAGAATATTCTCCTCCTTCTTGGCCCCAAAACCCTTGAGTTTCCTAATCTCCTCTGCCTTAGCCGCTCTCTCCAGTTCCTCGATATTGGTTATACCCAGCTCTTGGGTTAACCTCATAGCTATCTTGGGTCCGATCCCCTCTAACTCTATCATCTGAAGAACTCCTTTGGGTAGGGATTCGCGTAGCTCCTTGAGGACAACGCTTTGCCCAGTCTCTATGATCTCTTGGATGACATTGGATATACTCTCCCCAACTCCGGGGATTTCCTGTAATTCACCGCGATCAGCTATGGCTCCCACGTCTTCTGTGAGGGCTGTTATCCTCTGGGCTGCCATATTATAGGCTCTGCTTCTGAACCGGTCTCCTTTGATGGCTAGTATCTCGCCGATCTGATAGAGTTGTTCAGCTATTTTCTGGTTGAGGCTCATATTTTCATATTGTATTTGGGTGCATATGAATTTGTTACCAGATAACATTATGTTGTTTCCCAGTGGTAATTGAAGATGTCTTACCTTATGTTTAGACACGTTATCCTTAGATGAACTTTATAGCTCAATAAATCCATAAGAACGTGAAACCCATTGACCCGAAAAACCTTCGATGAGTTATATCCTAGCAAACCCGAGTTTACACGATTCGATCAACGGAACACGGCTTTCGGACAATCCATAGCGAAAACGGGGAATGTCGTAGAATTCGGAGCAGAGGAATACCGGTCAGACAAGATCAAGCAAAAGACACCGGGGTTCAGTCTAGTGGAGTACGCCTTCAATGGAGCAGCGGGTCTCTACGAGTACCCTAAAGGGAGCACGGATACACAGGGAATAGCCTACTATGACTGGCAGAGCTTGGGATATGTAACTAAACCAAAAGATGTTCCCCGATGGGAAGGCTCACCGGAGAAAGCCGCCCGTATAATTACTAAGGTGGCGAAATATTTCGGAGCCTGTGATGTAGGATTTACTCGGCTGGATAAGCGGTGGTTCTACACACATAGTAGATATGGTATCCCCCTTGTTTTCGATGATGAGATAGATGAGGGTTATGTAACCGAGGAAAAAGCTGTATTCCCTACTAAGCAAAAGTATGTAATCGCTATAGCTATACCCATGGAGTACGAGGAGTTTATGCATGCACCCACCCAACTGGAGGTTACAACAAACATGGGCTACAGTAGGATGCATCACATGGCTGGTCAGCTTGCAGAATTTATAAGAGGTCTAGGATGGCACGCAACACCCATGGGAAACGATACAGCGATGAGCGTACCCATAGCAATACAGGCCGGGCTTGGTCACGCTGGGAGACATGGTAGATTAATCACATGGGAACGTGGTCCATTGGTGCGATTGATGAAGGTCTTTACTGATCTACCCCTGCCCCAGAGTGAACTTGCCCACCCGGGGATAATCAAGTTCTGTGAGGACTGCGAGAAATGCGCTAAACACTGCCCAGCACAGGCAATACCCCATGGACCTAGAACCTATGAGGCCGTCTGTAAGGCTAACAATCCTGGTTTCCTGAAATGGTATGGAGATGAAGAAGCCTGCTTGGCTTACTGGAATGAGGTGGGTTCAGCGTGTAGCGTATGCTTCAGGACATGTAGCTTCACCAAAGGAAAGGGAGCAATCTATGATATGGTGAAGTGGTTCATCAAGTATGTACCTCAGCTGAACAAGCTATGGGTATGGAGCGATGATATATTTGGCTATGGCAAGCCCCATGACCCGGAGGCGTACTGGAATAAGCCATTCAAACGGACATAAACCCCGTTTGTATAATTTAATACACATATTTTATAGTCTAGAGACTTAAGTAGGCACATAAAGAGTGAACAATTTTGAATATACTTGATTACCTGAAGAAAGATGAGATAATAGACCTAGCCTGCGAGCTGATACGACAGCCGAGCCTTACCAACAAAGAAGGACCCGCCGTAGACTATATGATAGACTGGTACGAGGACAATGCCTTCGACGAGGTCCATATACAGGAGGTTCAGCCAGGTAGAAGGCAGGTAATCGGCGTTTTAAAGGGTGATGGTACCGGTAAATCCATGATGTTTAATGGACATCTAGATATTGATCCGATTACCGCTGACTGGGAGTGGGATCCATACGAGCCCAAAGTAGAGGGAAACAGGCTTTGGGGAGCCGGAGTCCATAATATGAAGAGCGGTGACGCGGCTTTCCTCATGGCTGCTTTAGCCATCAAACGCTCTGGAGTCAACCTCAGAGGCGATCTAGTGTGCGCTACGGTGGTCGGTGAGCTTCAGGGCGGAGTAGGTACTGTACATATGCTTGAAGAGGGAATCTGGACGGACTATGCCATTGTTCCAGAGCCCTATAGCGTTGATAATATCCTGACTAAATGTGTTGGCGTCCATGATTTCGCTATAAACGTCTTAGGTGAGAGCCATCACATCAGCCGAATGGAGGAAGCGGTGGACGCCATTAAGAAGATGAGAAAGGTCCTGGACCGGATGGACGAGATGGAGTTTGAGGTAAGAGACCCCGACCTCCCCGGGGCACCCAGATGGGTCGCAGGTAGCATCATAGGTGGCAGAAATAGGGACTATGACCTTGCTGGTCCATATAATATCCCAGATTTCTGCACAACTATTGTAGATTTCAGGTATCCTCCAGGTTATACTATAGAGGAGATTAACCAGCGATTCAAAGATATGCTGGAGGAGATCGTAGCAGAGGATCCTGAGTTCAGGTACGAGTTTGAGTATCCAGTGAACCCCAAGTTCAGGGTAGGTGGAACCGTTATGCCTCCCATGGGGGTAGATCCAGACGCAGAGGTGGTGAATATCTTGAAGGCGAACCATAAAACAGTCACAGGTGAGTATCCGAAGCAGATTGGAGCTGTTATCCCACGCAGTTACTGTGGTAATGATACGGCTCACTTGGCTCAGGCTGGGATCGAGTGCTGTCTCTACGGACCCAGAGGTTACCCAGATGACGTTGAGAAACATGTAAGAATAGATGAGATGGTGACCTGTAGCAAATCTTTGGCGCTGAGCGGTTACCAGGTTGTAACTCGTGAGAAGTAACCACTTATACTCCCACATCTTTCCATATGCTTATGAAGGCCAAGAGCCTAGAGGTCGAGCCCGGAGTAGAGTTCTCATTCTATTATAGAGAGGGCGATAAGCCGCTTACTCTCGTATTCATTCATGGTTTAGGTGACTGGAAGGAGACACATAAACCGGCAGCGGAGTATAAGGCGTTAGCTGATTATGGGTTGCTGATAGTAGACCAGATTGGGTACCGTGACTCTTCCAACCCTGAGGGCTTCAACTACGCCATGAAAGCCCAGGCAGAGGCATTATTGAAGTTAGTTAACCAGCTGGGAGTAGATGAAATGGTCTTAGTACCTCATAGTATGGGTGGTCCTGTTGCCCTTGAGTTAGCCGAGATGACAGAGGACCGGGTGAAGGGAATCATATACGCAGAGGGGAACGTGGATTTCAATGATTGCTTCTTCAGCAACTGGATAATCACCAATCACACATATGAGGAATGGGTCGATGAGGGGTTTACTCGTATACTTGAACGATATAGGGTGAATCCAGATCAAGCTCAATACGTAGTCTCGTTTGAGAAGGCTGGACCTGTTTCAACCTACCGTAGCTCAGAGGACTTGGTAGATGTATCCAAGAGAGACGATATCAAGGATAGACTCGTTGAGTTGGATATACCTGTTCTAGCGGTTTTCGGGGAGAAAAACCGTGGAAAGTTTACTTCTGAAAATAAGCTGGGGGAGGCGTTCCCGTTGGTCTTCATACCGGATGCTGCGCATAGCATGATGCTGGATAACCCTGACGAATATTATAATGAGATAGCTAATTTCGTCAAAAGTATCTAATTCTTCCTAAAACATTCTTATCCTATGGCGGGTCAGGGGGATACAAGGTATAAGGCGCTAGACCACCCAATTAGACGAGAGATAATACAATTTCTGGCATCAGAGCCCCAAACCTATAGCAGACTCCTAGAGAAACTAGGCATCGAGTCAGGGCACCTCACATATCATCTCAGAACCTTAGAAGAACTAGTAGAGAAAGATATTGAAGGAAAATATCAACTAAACAGGGAGGGCGAACAGGCTTACAGATTTCTCACGGGTGAAACAAAGCCAACTGAAACATCTCAGAGCTTGTATATTTACGGTATCTTGCTTGCAGTCGCCTTCTTATTGGTTGTGATCCTAGGTAGTGCTTTACTTGGTGCATACACTGAAAACAATGAACAACATATAACCGAGTTAAGAGAAGATACCAGTATTCTGACCCTTGAAGTCCTCGATATCGTTTACGAGATTTTTCAGGACTGGGAGATACCTAGAGAACACTGGACCGAGCTATTACTAAAGATAATCCAGATCAGGTCAAATTTAGAAAAAAAATACGATTTAACTGGGGAAGAAAGCATAAATGAATACGCCGACCATTTGAGGACCTATGAAAGCTTGCTATCAGACGTAATCATTGTCGGAGACCCCGGTTATTTGAGTCTTACAATTGAGAAAAGGTATCTCATAAGGGAACTGCACTCTATTCTACTTGAGATAGATGAAAAATTGACGGTTTTGTAAAAATATTTTTCCAAAAAATGTTAAAAATATACGAAAATATTTAGATTTGAATGAATTTGGAACGTAGGATAATACTATCAGGATTGGTTCTTGGTCTCCTCGCAGTGGCTGTTTATTCTTTTGAACCCCCCTGTGGAGATGAGGTTGAGGAGTATTTCAACTACTATAATACGACTCTTGGTTACATAGCTACCACCGAAGGTATGCTTCCATTTGAGACATTTCTGGTTAATCAAGCCGAGTATGATATCAACAATTACTGTGTTAGAGAAGACATCCCTTGGAGACTCTATTTCCAGATCGAATGCGCAGAGGGACAAGCCCAAAACGCTTTTGATCTAACCCAACAATTCGCAGACAAGGACATCCAGTTAGTGGGAGGATATGGCTGGAGTAGCTTTCTCTGCAGTGGAGCTAGAAAGATTGCCAAGGAAAACAATATGACCCTCTTGAGCAAGGGTTCAACCTCGCCTCTTATGGCGACTCCTGATAACGCTTTCAGGCTCTGTGTCAATGATCTTAAACAGGTTGATCCTATCCTCTCTATGTTTGATGACTTTGGCTATGAGTCGGTGTTGATTATCTCTCGTGAGGATGCTTGGGCTGATGGTTTATGAGTCAATACCATGGAAATGTCATTAAGACGGCCCGTTATCCCGGAGAAACTCAGGGTGACTTTACCCAATACTTGGATAAAATTCAGTTAGCCTATAAGAATTATACGGGGGAAACTGCCCTATGTGTATTTTTAGCGGGTTTCGCCGAAACCGCTGCATTGATGAATCAAGTAGCGACAGAGTATCCCACCCTCTTAAATCTAACCTGGATTGGCACCGATGGCACAGCAGACCATCATTTATTATTGAACGAAGCTGGGGCTCCTTTATCCCGGGTAAAACTCTATTCCCCAATGCAGTCACCTGATAAAAAAGATGAATGGTACCAGGAAATCAACACACGGTTCAAAGAACAATACAACAGAGATATGACCTACAGTGAAGCAAACACATATGATTGCTGCTGGCTCATGGCACACTGCGTAATAGATACCAACACCACAAATGGAGAAACCATCCTGAACTCTATAATTGAAGTAAGTAAAAATCACAGAGGGATGACAGGTGTCCTCGCACTTGACGAGAATGGAGACCGAGCGGATTATGGATACGATATTCATTGGTACAGGGAGAAGAAGGGGGTATTCGTATCAGAGGTATGCGGTATATACAACCCAGAGACGGATAAAATAGATTGGAATAAATAGGGTCTATTTTAGATTGGTTTTCTTTATCTGTCGCATCAAGAGGAAGATGATTAACGCTATGATGAAGAAATCCAGTAACGCACCCGCGAAATGACCAACAGATAAAACAATTGGACCGATGGTCACTGTGGCTTCACGCCATGCTCCCCCTGGGACAAAAAACAGTATTATGGGCATCAAGATATCAGCGACTAATGCGTTAACTAAATCCTTTGAGGCGCTGCCTATGATGAATCCTATTGCTAGACCTATTACTCCATATTTGCTGATGAATTCAAGAAATTCATCCCAGAGTCCTTTGGGTTTCTCCTCTTTCTTGGGTGGCTTTGGCTCTGGCTCTAGTAGTTTCCTGATTTTTACTAATTCTTCTATGATCTGATTGTCTGACATAGATCGGAGTTGGTGTTGGTTTAGTATAATGCTTACTGTTCTAGGGGGCTCGCCAAGAATAAGCGATATCGAATCCTTCATACTCTGTACGGCTTTTCTTAGTGAACTCCATTCCATTGGTCATAGTTACGCCGTTCCACTCTGCAACTACTAGGTCGTCTTTGATATCCAGCCAAGCCACTGTCATAAAGGGATCGTCTCCCGCAGGGTTGGACGCAACTTGAATCTAGACCTGATCATTCCCGTATCCTGAGGCATAAGTTGCCCAGTTGTTTGTTGAGTGAGACCAACCTCCTCCCGGAGTCCAAGTCTTGTAGCTGATAGCGTCAACGTTTCGATCTCCAGCTGCCACAAGGAACTGTGTTCCAGTTGACTCCCAGTCCCCGTCTATACATCTTCCCCATGCTGATTCTAGTTGAGTGTCAAGAACCGTCCTGATACCATTCCAACTGTTACCCTCCCAGTCTATGGCGGCTGCATATTGCCCATCTTTGTCAAGAGCTAATAACATCATACGATCCGACTCTTCAGTTAATTGGGGTTTTAACTTGAGCCATGTCCATCCATTCCACGCATTGTTTGTTAATTGTTGTGAGTACCTGTTGCTCCATGATCCATTCCATATAAGATATCCAATATCATCGCCCTCACTGAAGGTTACCATGCAGTCACCTGAGGAGTACTCCCATGCTACATCACAGGATAGACCATCATCATCCCATGGACCCTGATCGAGCTTTTTCCAATCAGTCCAATTTGTTCCGTTCCAAATCGCCATAACATAGTCCCACCAACCCGCGTCAAAAGCTACAAAACCAATATTATTTGAGGCCTCAGAGTAATCTGTCGCTAAGCTAATCCATTTGAAGTCAACGCCTGAGCCCGGCCATTCTATTTTGGGATCATTAAGATAGTATTCTTGGCTCCAACTGTAGCCATCAAATATTCTATAGGCGAGTTCTTCGAGTCCATTGTTGTTAAGTTCATTGTTATATATCACCAAACAATTTCCGCTGGTCTTTTCAAAGGCTATATCAAAGGGTTTTTCAGGTCTGTATTGAGCGTTTGAATATATTCTTGCGAGTGTTGTTGGTGTGCTCCATGAGAAACCATCATAATCATATGCTTCTAGATAACCATCATCTGTGAGTATGACCATCACGGCTCTATCATTGTAGCTAGGGTTAGGGTTGAACTCGACGCGAACATCTCTTACTTTGTCTGAGACTGGAGTGATAATTTCTATCTCTTCGCTCCACGCTGTATCATAGTACCTGTATTTTGGGTATCTTTGTTTATCTACCGTTCCAGACATGTATCCAACTATGCTCCTCAGGGGGAGCGTTGTGCCTCCGCCACTAGTATATACACTTTGCTCAATATTGAATGTGGATAGTTTATCGCCTTCAATCAGTGTATCATCACCCGTTATCAGAATCTGGAAAACGTTTAGCTCGGTTCTTATCCCACTTTTCTGGAAAAGAAACTCCTGTGTCCATGAGTCCCCGGGTAATATATCTCCAGTGGTCGCGTACTGAGTCATCTCAATAACCTTATCGAGTATTACATTACCATCTGCGTCGAGTGGTTGTATTTCTAAATCCGCGTTCTCAGACCATGTGCTGTTATTCCGTAGTGAGAGTGTTAAGATAACTTTTGATGTACCTGAATAAACCCAGTCACTCTGAATTACAACGAAGCCCTGTGTCAACGAAGTTTATAGCGTAAGGGTTTACACCCTCATACGTTAGCCCACCAAAGTACCATGCAGCAGTAGAACTGATCATTAAAGAGAGTACTACTACCACGACTATGATATCCTTATAGGGCTTCATTAGTTGAATTTACATCTATTATCCGGGTTATAATAACTTATACTGGTTACAGACTGCTACAAATGATTAACCCTAGGAATAACATATGTTAACAAACGTGAACACACTCAATTATTAACATAAAAAACACAAAAAAAGAGGATGAAAAAACATTATTTACAAACTTTATGGTAACAATATCTTTCTATAAACAGGTCATCTCCCTCGAAAACCACTGGAGACTTGACTCCGTCCACAAGTGTATAGAAAATCCTCTCCTCCAGCATAGTATTCTCTGGGATAAGGGGTGTGCTGGTCTCAGCGAATGGTGTCTTAGACTCAAGGTAAAGCATACCGGCTTTGTACTTTACCTCAATGGACTCTATTCCCTTGTATGTCTCGTATCTCCCAACTAGATTCTTCAAATTCTGTTTAACATATAACCCAGGCGTTGATTCAACTGGATCCATACCCATTAATAGAGCTAAAATACTCTCATTGATGGCATCATAGGCGAGTTTTGCGCTGTTACCCATTATGATTACTCCTATCTCCTCTTCAGGAACCATTGACATGTGGGCGGTGGAGACCAGTATTGAGCCACCGTGAGAGACCAGCTTCTTGCCATGGAAATCAGGAGTAACCCCCAACCCATAACCGTACCCTGTCTCCCCATAGTAGCCATCAGGTCTATGAATATGGAGCGTCTGCATCAACTCGAAAGAGTTGCGGGTAATTAGCCCGGAGTCTTTCTTCCTTAACGCGTTCATATACTTTGACATCTCTTTGACGCTGCTGGTTATCCCACCCGCAGCTGCTATGAAGCTGAACTCAGGGTTATCCTCAGGATTAGGGTATGGGAAATCTGTTGGATCAATGCTTCCATCGGGTTTCTTCCAGTACGGCGTTATCCTATCGGGATCCGCATTGAACTCTTCTGTGTTCATTGTGCTTCGCTTCATTCCCAGTGGATTAATGACGTTATCCTTGATGTATCGATGGAATGGGGTGCCTGTCTTCTCCTGAATAATATGCCCTAGTATCCTCCACGCGGCGTTATGATAGAAGAACCGTTCACCCGGTTCAGCAACTACCTCCTCTCTTGCATCATTAATCAGTCTATAGAAGTCATCTGGGCTACCGAATGGTATACCTGTATCATGTCCCACTGATCTGTAGAACGCCACGCTGCTTGTAGCCAAGCTTGGTACTCCAAGGCTATGAGTCATCAAATTATGAATGGTAATCGGCTTATCATCTAATCCAAGTTTAAATGGAATATGTTCCTTAACCGGGTCCTCAAGACTTAGTTCACCCTTCTCGACTAACTGGAGTATCCCTATGGCCACGAAGCTCTTGGTTATACTGCCTATGCCATATAATGTGTCAGGAGTAGCAGGTAGGTTTTTTTCCTTGTCTCTGCTACCGAATCCCTCAGCGTAGACGGTCTCACCCTTTTTTACAACTGCGATGCTTAGTCCGGGCATATTGCCTTCTCTCATATGCTTGGGCACTATATGCTCTATCCAGTCCTCTAGTTTCCAATCACTCAATAGTTATCATTAAAGAAAAGGGTCTGCAGGTATATGGGTTTTAAGAAAAAGGTTATTTGAAGGATTTTAACAGGTCATTATCACTAAGAGTTCCTGCTATTCCTTCTTCATTGATAATTAGTATGTGGTCTACTCCACCTATGGCCATAACCCTCATGGCATCAGCGACAGTGTCTTCTTCGCCTAACACTATGCACATGTTGGTGCCTGTTAGTCCACAAGCCTCCATGAACTCGATAGCCATTGGGCCTTTCATTAATTCAGATACTTTTATGTCACGAATCTCCATGGGTATTGTTTCTAGCATATTTTTTCCCAGTACGTAGCTTTTCATAGCGTAGAATATGTCTGTGGCTGTAACTAGTCCCTTTACAAGTTCGCCGTCCTTTACTACTACAACGTCTTTCTCGTGTTTTGCCATCTTTTTCGATACATCGGCCAGTGACTCATTTGGGTCCACGACAAGAGGAGACCCTTTCATGATCTTTTTGATTTCCATCTCTAGATCCATTTTATTCAACATAGATTCTCTGGAGAGCCACGTTAAAAATCTTCGTAGATTAGGCTACATTAGATAAGGTCTCCGGTACCCATTTGTATAGTATGGGTACTCTTATTAGCATATCAACTACCAGTGGAACCGCGAAGATTAGCCAAGGCATATTACTATCATACATGAAACCGCCCAGCACTGGAGCCACTACTCTCACCATGGCGCTGAACGTATTACTTAGTCCCATCCATCTGCCTCTTTGTTCAGCTGGAACCAGTTCCATGAACAATGTGTTATAGGCGCTTGTGCTCAACGCTACTCCTCTCAGGAACCATGCTACTAGTAGCCAATATGGGTTAGGAGCCAGTATGGTTATAATGAAGCTCAGCCAGAGACCGGGTCTTACAGCGATGAACGAGAATTTTCTTCCGCGAGTATCTGCTAATCGATTGGTGGTGGTTGAGAATAATAGATATGCGATGGTCTCACAGGTGGGCATTAACCCTAGAATCAATGCGTTAGCACCCTTAATCTCCTCGGCGTATAAAAAGGCGAAACTCTGTAATGTGGACCATACGAAGGCGCCTAGTGCTCCTACGATTATCATTGTCTTGAGTTTTCGTCCACCGGTCTCCATCACGTCCTTGAAATCCTCTATGAAGCCCTGGCTGCTTTTTTCTCTAATAGCTGGGTCCACATCGTTTACCTTGAGGTATACGAAGCTGTAGGTTACTATTAGCCCGAGAAATCTGATGTAGTATAATGGTCTGATGCCTTCAACAGTTAACCCTCCCATCTGGTTAACTATGAGAGCCCCTACAACCGGTGCGATGAGTCCTATTAAGTAAGCTATCTGCATCCTTAACCCCATTCCCGTAGCCCTATCCTCATCCCGTAGTCCATTGGTTATGATAACCTGCTGGCTCCGGAACATCAAGGCCATTGTTAAGGGGTTGATACCCATGGCGATGAATATCCACCTCCAATCCCGGGCAAAAGCATAGAAACCTATCATCACAATGTTCAAGAACATTCCAACACCGAGAACCTTACGTAGATTATATTTATCTGTCACATACCCAACTGGTAGACTCACCAGCATACTGATGAAGGCGCTAAAGCTACTTAGTAAACCTATTAGCACGTTGTCTGCTCCAAGTGCTTTAGTGTAGATGCTGGTGTATTGATTGGTTAGATTAAAGAGAAAGTTAGCTCCAGCGGTTCTTATTATCATCATTTTATAGTTGTGACTCTGGCGTGCAAGAAATTCACGTACAGTTTTTACGGCTTTTTGTATCACCAGTAGTTTCACCAAGGGTTGGAATACTGTTTTTACCCTGATATTCTATATAGAGTTACCCCTATTGATATTGATTTTAATACGGTGAATACTATGATGCCTATATGGTCAAAGTAAAAGCAACTGTAATCAGTCAAGAAGGCCACTGCGCAGCAGGACACAAGGTCGGGGATGAGATAGTATTCAACTGGGATACCCATGAGATAGAGGGTCGGTTATGCCTCCACGCCTTGTACAGTGTTATGCCTAAGATCTACGGCATGGCGATGGGTGGTAACGTAGCGTTCGCAGAAGCTGAGGATGGAACTAAGGTGGCTCGTCACGCTTGTCCAGATGGTTATAATCCTTTGATTCTTGAGCTAAGGGTTATCGATTAAGCCTGCCGCCTCTCTCGCATCATCTTTTATTAAAAACCATAGAAGCAATGTATCCACTACAGCCAGCACAAGGTTTACCTGTAGAGGCGCCTGGTATCCAAATCTGTCATAGAGTAATCCACCTATGTAAGGCCCAGGTAAAGCCACGAGACCTCTAAAAGTACTGTATCCTCCTATGGATTTCGCTCTCTCACCTGGATCAACATTACTAGCCACCCAAGCCTGCTCGGCTGGACCCCAGAGAGCAGCACTCAACCCCATCAATATATTGGCCGCTATAGCAACACTGTAACTGGGTCTGATTATCAATGCAGCTAGCAATATGCTTGAGATAATCTGACTCAACGTAAGATATTCTCTATATCCATATTCATCCACTTTTCTTCCTAGCACTATCTGGAATATAGCCATGGTTCCCGTCTGAAATGCTAGTGTGATCCCCAGCATGCTTGGAGTGAAACCATAGGCGTCTGTAAGTAACCCACTAATCAGCCTCCAGCCCACGCTGAAAGCGAATAGATCCACGCTCATGGCGAAATAGTAGCCCCAGAGGTACCTTGGTGGTCTGAAGGTGTCCATGATACTTAGGAATGCTTTCCCTACTCCAAAAACTCGAGTCTCTGGGCTATGGGTTTCACGTATCTTGAAAACTGTTACTAGGAGTGATAATGTGCTGGCTATCACGAATACAGAGTAAACATATCTGTACCCTAGGTTATCTGTTAACCAGCCGGCTGATAGTGTCCCTACTAGGCCTGTGGTCATATATACGCTGCCCAGTATACTGAATGACCACCCAATTCTATCTGGTGATGATGACTCAGCTACCACGCTACTCCATACAGGTGTCAAGGCATAACCTAATCCAATTAACATCATCCCTAATGCTAGGTAGAGCCAGGACTGGGCGAATAGAAAGAATACTCCACCGGCTACGACTAACAGATCACGTAGGATTAAGAAGGGTTTTCTACCATAAACATCACTGGCTGCCCCGAGTACAGGTTGTATTATAATTCTAGCTAACTCCATCAGGCTCTCTAGTGCGCCTATATCCCTCATGGGTATACCGAGACTGAGAGCAAAAGGCTGCCATACCACACTCCGAATGTTATCACGAATGCCACGTAGAGCCGTCGCTAGGGCGAGGTAAAATATCTGTTGATCCCTGCGTATTCTCTTTAGGATGTTCATGACTCATCGGTGCCGCCACTAACGGGGGTCTCTCTTTTAACTCTAACTGAAATGTAGAAATCCACTAGGTTAATAGATCAGCCAGTAAACCAGCGATGATTGGTAGTGGTATACCTAGTGCTATCCTAGTTAATACAATCCTGTTCTCAAAGAAAGCCAGCTCAAAGGGAACCCTGCCCAAGGCTACGCTACTCCAAGCGAAGATGAATGTGATAATGGGAGCCAAACCGACGCCAGCAGCGTAGAGGCTCGCAAGAATAGGGTAAATAACATATGGTCCACCAGGTACAAAGCTACCCAGTAGCGCCGCGATCAGGATACCTTTGACTCCGGAGCCTTCGCCTAGTACATTTGTTATGAGTTCCTCGGGTATTACGTTCTCTATTACGGATCCCAGTAATGTTCCAGCAATGATAAGCAGCAAAACTCTTGTGAATGTGCTTCCCGCGCCTTCTAATGCGTTCTGTCCTTTCTCAGGGTTTATGATATAAAGGCCGATGGTGGCGGCGATGGATATGATCACCAAGGCTTTCTGAATAATGCTATAGTTACCAAAGATAACTGCATAGAACTCTGAGAGTCTCATAGGAATATATTTGAAGAGGGCTTTATGAATTAATCAGGTTATTTCTTGACCCATATACCTTTTCGGGTCTCAACCTTCTTTGAGTCTATGTCCATGTAGTAGTATGGTACCTCCCGGTGGGTTGATGCTCCTCCTGTCTCACCATCATTATTGAATGCTATTACATTCATGCTAGGTTTTTTCACTATCTCCTGTATCTCTTTCATGGACTCCTCGCATGCCTCTGTTGGACTCATACCCGTCTTCATGTATACGATCACAGCTCTCGCTGTACCGTTTCTGATAGCCAGTTCCCCTGTTCCCGTACAGCAGGCTGCTCCATAACGGTTATCACAGTAGTTTCCTGCACCAATAATTGGACTGTCTCCTACTCTTCCAGGTAGTTTGAGGTAGGTTCCACTTGTGGTTACCCCTGTGGCTATATCTTGATTGGTGTCTATTGCCATGATATCCACTGTTCCCCTCATATGGGGCTCCAGTTTCTCAAACCACGTATTGATATCATAGTCTTGCTCATCAGCCCTAAGATAGCCCTTATCTACATCAAACTCGGGTCCCAACAGGTGTAAGCGCTTCTCCTTGAAAGCGTTATAGAACTCCTCCGCATATGGTGTCAATAGCTTTGTCTTCTCAAAACCATAGTGTTCTGCCAGTAACTCGGCTCCATCTCCCACCAGTAATACGTGGGGGCTCTCCTCCATTACCTTACGTGCAAGTGAGATAACATGAAGAACACATCTAACATGGGCAACAGCACCCGCATTCAATGTTCGTCCACACATTATAGAGGCATCAAGGGTAACCTCACCTCCTAGATTAGGGATGCCCCCTAATCCTACTCCATGGTCCTCAGAGTTGGACTCCACAGCCCTGCATGTCTCCTCCACAGCGTCCAGAGCAGATCTATTTTCACGTAAAATCTCTAACCCTATTTGTAGGAAATCCTTGGCGCTATCTGATCCCATAATAAATGGCTTAACCATGGGTATAACTGGGTTTGTGGATATTTCATATTATGCCAAATTATAATTAACATAAGGACGATTTACTGGGGATCGATTATGGTAACAGAGCAAGACATCGCAGAGTTCGGAGACCTATGGGCGCTAATGTACAGTGTTATGGCCCGTGAGATGGTTGACAGCTTCGGTGAGGAGGGCAAAGAAGCCCTCATAAGAGCGGTAAAAGCCTACGGAGCAGCCCGAGGTAAAAGGCTACGTGAACGACATGAGGATCAGGGACTACCCATCAATATGCGGAGCCTCTTTGAGCACTATGATCTACCCGGCCACCCTGATAATGAGAAGGAGCGCACCAAGTTTACTGATAACTTCCTTGAGAGCTATACGTATCTATGCCCCTATGAGCGTATCTGGAGGGAGAGGGAGTGTAACGACGTTGGGTTAATCTATTGTCAATACTTTCACCACGCCTTCTGGCAGACCTATCGCCCAGATATCGATGTTCAGATCCCCGAGATCTTGACCAAGGATGATCCCCACTGTCTCTTCTTAGTATCTCAGCCTGAGGATCAATAGTATACCTCTTTCTTTTATTCCTCTAGTCATTTACTATGCGAGAAACCTTTGTCTAAGGATGAAAAACTCAAAGAAGTAGTAGAGCGCCTTAAACGCCTAGCCAAGAAGCAGGATGCGGTGAGCGCGAGAATGAAGAACGTGGAGAAACTTATGAGTTTGAAAGAGCGCCGAGAAGAGGAGTAAATATATATTCTCTAAGTTATCCTCGATGGTAATGAAATCAGAGCAGTTGAGTTCCAGTGAAAAACGCCGAATTTATGAATACATGAGAAAACAGGGGTACTCTAGGTTAACAATTAAGATCTTGCTGGGGTTTCTCCCAGATGGCATGGATCGTCTCACCATATTACTGGGGAAAGGAACAGCCTACGATTATAAACTACTTAATGATGAAGAGTTCCGATCGAACGAGATACAGCGATTTCTTGATCTAGCTTCACAGGCTTGAGACAGAAGTTATCTTGCTCCTTATCTCTACAGCTCTGGTCTCAAATATTTTCCCAAACTCTGTGGCTTCCAACCTGCTGACAGGTTTCCCGTCGTTGGCCTTGTACTCAAGCCAGGCGTTGTAGGCCCGTGTATAGATTCGTCCAAACATGGCGCTGGGCACGCTATCAATCAGTCCACGGTTCTTAAAGTTCATAAATATCCTATAATTACTGCTAAGCTTGTCCTCGCTTAATTCATCGTCAATAACTTTCTCTAATATTCCTCTTAGCGCGGGCTCCATATAACTCACTGAATACAGTGGTTACGGGTTTAAAATCATTCTTTTTTCGCGGAACCTCTTTTTATTAGATATTCCCCATTCCTGTTATCTTGTCTGCTTTGAGGCCGGTGGTTGAGTCAATGGGTGTACGGATCCATGTCCCGTTGGGTTGTAGGTATGCTTTCTTTAACAGCCCTTATCCCTCCCATAAAGAGATCACCGGCGTGGATATTTACCCTATTGGAGATTTCGGTGCATTAGCACCCTCTCCTGTAGAGGGAGAGGTTATCCTAGAAAGAAGAGTCAGGGCACCTAAGGGGAACGGCTTCAAGGCATCAGACCATGATACTGTGATCATTATAAAAAACAGGGATAACCCGGATACCGTTACAAAGCTACTTCACGTGGACCCGATAATCGAGACAGGGGAATGGATTAGTGTTGGAGACCCCATCGGGAGAACATTGCGATCAGGTTACTATGGTTGGGGCACGTCCCCCCATGTACATGTAGAGATAAGAGACCCACTTGACCCCATAAGAGCACGGGGAGGCTACCGCATGAATCTAATCGATAAGCCAATGGGGTATCCTGTTGAAGAATTAACTGGTATTGTGGTTCACACTCAACCCGAGTACGCGATGATAGAAATAGGCTCCAAATGTCTCGGATTAGTTGGTACAATTAACGATTTGCCAGCGGTTCTTGATGGTGGTATCCCCTATTATGGGTGGCTAGGCGCCCATATGGATGATGCCCCTGAGTCCGGTACTATTAATCTACTTGGGAAACCCATCGCGTATATCATAGAGTCGTTCCATAAGTCATGCAAAGCAAAATGCCGTGACTACCGGTTTATGATAAATGAGAAACCCATACTGGGGCTATCCTTGACTCTCTGGCCAAGCTTGAAACCCTTGGTAAAGGCTATTCCATTGGAGAGAAACGGGTTGAAATTATCTACTGGAGACTTGGTTCAAGTGGACCTTAAGGTCTCCTGATATTACTCTCTGGGTACTTCATCTCGTCAAAGTCTTTGAGGAAGCTGCACATCCAGTCCACCACTTTTATCATTAGTTTCTCTGCATACTCTGGTGTGATCTTGCTGTAATCCTCTACACTGGGATAATCATCCGGGTGGGTCTCGGTCATTGAACCGGTGTCCGTGACATCTGCTGTTTGTAATGGTATCCTGACTACCCCGTTTTTGTATCGAGCCAAGCCTGCGCGGGTGAATTTAATATCATCGTCCAGTTGTTTGGTTGCCATACAGTTTGCCTTCTCAATTTGCACCGCCTCGGGTCTTGCTGAGAGGGTGAATGATGTCTCAGCGTAGCCAGCGTGCTGCTCAGCTGGGTGACCCAGTATACTCTCCTTGCTCAATATATCCCACCATGTGCATATGGCGCAGAGCATACCGTAATCGTCTCGGGCACGCTTAGCGGCTAACATTAACCCTGTGTTGTTACCTCCGTGTCCATTCATGAATACTACTCTTTTCACTCCGTATCGGGCGAGGCTCTCAAGAATCTCGTATATTGCTTCTGTATAGGTCTCGGTGGATAAGGTTAGTGTGCCTGTGAACTCTTTATGGTGCCCTGAGACTCCATAGCATAATGTGGGTAGGATCAGTGCATCGCATTTCTTTCCTACTCTGTGGGCAATAGCTTCTGCTTGTATCCAATCCGCGCCCACTCCTAGATGGTGACCATGCTGCTCTGTACTACCAACGGGGAATAACACGGTCTTTGTCTTTTTGAGGCGTTTCTCAAGCTCTGGCCATGTCTGATTAGCGTATACTGTCATGTATACTAGTTGGTTATTATGGGTATGAAACATCTTCCATACCACTATCTTTAATCGTGACTCTTGGATACATCAGTTAGGTAATTACAGTGAATATGATTGGATACC
>WJJC01000090.1 GCA_014729945.1 Candidatus Bathyarchaeota archaeon | reverse complement strand
TACCACCAAGTTTGTCTGTCCGTTCAATCAAATGCACATCATAGCCTTGATCAGCTATATCTAGTGCAGCGGTCATACCTGTCAATCCCCCACCGATAACAAGGCCTATAGGAGTTGTCTCAATGATATGCTTCTTCAAGGACTCCAAGAGCCTTGCTTTGGCTACAGCCATTCTTACTAAGTCCTTGGCCTTCTCGGTGGCTTTCTCGTGTTCATGCATATGAACCCAGCTACACTGGTCTCTTATGTTCGCCATCTCAAACAAGTACTCGTTTAAACCTGCTTCCCTAAGGGTAGCTCTGAATAGTGGTTCATGTGTCCTTGGAGTGCATGAAGCTACTATGACTCTGTTTAGATCGTTTTCGATAATCTTCTCTTTGATATTCTCCTGAGTATCCTGACTGCAGGTGTATAGATTTTCCTCAGCAAATACAACGTTTGGTAATTGACGAGCATACTCTACAACACTGCTTATGCCAACCACGCCACCTATGTTGATCCCACAGTGACAGACGAATACTCCTATTCGTGGCTCAGCTGAGCTTACATCCTTCTCGTCTGGGTACTCAAGTTTAGATACCATTGTACCCCTAGCTGAAGCAATGCTCTTTGATGCCTTAGCGGCTGCTCCGCTTGCCTGTGCTACGCTGTCAGGTATATCTTTTGGTCCCTGGAACGCTCCGCAGACATATACTCCTGGTCTGCTGGTCTCCAGTGGCTCAAATATACTTGTTTCAGCAAACCCATACTTGTTTAATTTGATACCTATGGATTCAGCGAGTTTCTGAGCGTCTTCCGGAGGACTCAACCCGACGCTAAGAACAACCATGTCGAACTCATCTTCGACTATCTCACCTTCTTTCTCATAGCTTAGTATTACACCTCGGGTATCCGGGTTCTGGGTTGTTGAGGCTATTCTTGAACGGATAAATCTTATACCATGCTCTTCCTCTGCTCGTGTATAGTAATCATCGAATTCTTTACCAAAGGCACGCATATCCATGAAGAATATGGATGCCTCAAGACCTTCGTTGTGCTCCTGAGCGATAACAGCCTCCTTTATTGCATACATGCAGCAGACTCCACTGCAATAGGGGTTTCCTATTCGTTCATCTCTTGAACCGATGCACTGGAGGAAAGCTACCTTCTTGGGCAGGTCTCCGTCGCTTGGTCTCATTACTACTCCTCTGTACGGACCTGTCGCGCTAAGTATTCGTTCAAACTCCATACTAGATACGACGTTTGGATACCTTCCATAACCATATTCAGTTAATTTCGAGGGATCAAAAGCTTTGAAACCAGGTGAGAGAATAACTGATCCTACATCTATTTCTTTCTCAACTGTCTCCTCTTCATAAATAATTGCGTCTGCTTTGCATACCTCTGCGCAGATACCGCATCCAATACATTTGGTCTTATCTATTGTCGCTACTAATGGAACGGCTTGAGGATACTTTATATAGCTACTACTACGCGCGCCAAATCCTTCATTGTATTCATCAATTGCTTCTACAGGGCATTTTTTCGCGCAGTCACCACACCCTGTACATTTTTCTGGGTCAACTCTTCTAGCTTTTCTTGTAATTACCGCTGTGAAGTTTCCTTCCTTACCTCTTAGATCCACGAGATCGCTGTATGTGAGTAGCTCAATGTTATGATGCCTGCCTGCTCCCACAAGTTTTGGGGCTAAAATACACATAGCACAGTCATTGGTGGGGAAAGTCTTGTCCAATTGGGTCATGATGCCTCCGATAGTGGGTTCTTTATCCATCAAGTATACCTTGAAACCAGAGTCAGCTAAGTCTAGGCTTGCCTGTATACCAGCTATTCCTCCTCCTACTATTAGGACGGCCCCGTTCTTTTCCATTTAAGCAACCTCCATTATACGGTAAACGGGAGTCTGACCGGTTATTTCATCCAAATCTATCCAGCCTCTTTGACGCATCACTACAATATGTTCTAGGATATCCTTTGTATCAACTCGTATTTTTTCAGCGATTTCTTTAACGGATTGAGGTTTCTGGTTTAAGATTATTCTTATTTTGTTTCGAATATATTCGTCTTCTAATGCATCTTCCATTATATTATCAAACTCTTCCTCAGTGTAAACCTCACCGTAGACGTTCCCCTCAGTAACCAATTTTTCTTCTTTTCCAACAAAACTACGTAGTCTTGTCTCATCAGAGACCAATTTTGCTGCTTTCAGATTAAGTAATAACTCGGGGTTATCTTCAACGGGATTAGGTCCAAGATTCTTTATCTTTTCTGTGAAGTCTTTGACTAGATTTGCGAATTTCTGCCCCTCGCTGGCTGATACCCATTCAAGCATTACTCTCTCTGGACTCATACCTGTCTTTTCCACCAGTTTCCGGAGTAGAGTAAATTTTCTCTTGGCGTGGAGATTACCCGTTATATAATGACAGTCGCCTATGTGACACCCTGTTACCATCACACCATCAGCGCCATTGATAAGTAGATTTAAGGGCATTGATGGCTCCACTCTTCCACTGCACATGACTCTTATTATTCTAATATTGGGAGGATATTGAATCCTGCTAACCCCAGATAGATCGGCTCCAGCGTAGCTACACCAGTTACATAGATATCCGACTATTTTAGGTTCAAAGTTCGTCAATTTTTAGGCCTCCCTAAGGGCTGCTAATCCCTGTGCATCTATTTCCTCATTGGTGAAATGTCTCATTGTTATTGCCTTCTCAGGACAGCTTGCTCCACATACACCACAGCCTTTACAAACAGCGGCTGTTACCTTTGCTAAACCTTTCTCGTTCTTTGAAATTGCATTATAGGGACATACTTCTATACAGGTTCCGCACCCACTGCATTTCGTCTCATCCACAACACTGGAATATGCTGCTGTCTTTAAGGTTCTCTTCGCCATAGGTATTCCAGCTCTTGAGGCAGCCCCCTTTGCCTGTGAGATACTCTCAGCTACTTCCTTTGGGCTGTGAGCTGTACCACATACATATACTCCATCTGTAGCAAAATCCACTGGACGTAGTTTTACGTGTGCCTCCATAAAGAACCCATCTGAGTTTATTGGAACCTTAAGTAACTGGGATAATTTCTTGTTATCAGGGTTAGGGATCAGGGGTACGCTGAGAACTACCATATCGGATTCTATTGTTAACTCCGTGCCCAGAAGGGGTGAAAATAATGATACTTTTTGACCATTAGGGATATTCTCCACGACCGGGGGACGATCCTTTTCATATTTCAGGAGCTTTACTCCACTCTGTTTGGCGTTCCACTCCATCTCTGTATATTCTAAACCATAAGTTTGGAGATCCCTATAAAGTATGTAGATATCCCGATATGGGTCTTCGTCAGCTAGTAATTTTGCGTTCTTCATCGCCTCGCTACAGCAAATTCTTGAACAATATGGTCTTTCCTCGTTTCTTGCACCCACGCACTGGATCATAACAATTTTCTTAACATCATCAAGTTGTTTTTTCCGTATCTTATCTTCAAGTTCTTTCTGTGTTACAACTCGCTCTATTTCATCGTATCCGTATAAACCAACTGGCTCAAGATACTCTGCGCCTGTTGCCAGTATAATTGTTCCCACGTTAATTGGGATCGATTGACCTCTTCCCCTAATATCGACATCAAAGTTTCCAATGAATCCCTTTATTTTTTCTATCTCTGACTTCAAATAGACGTTAATATTCTTACTATCTGCTATCCGATCTATTAAGGGGTTAATGACATCATTAGCTTTCTTGTTAGATGGGAAAAGAGAATCTAAGTCATTCAATATACCACCAAGTTTATCTGTCTTCTCAACGAGGTGAACATTGAATCCTTGATCCTCCAAAGACAATGATGCAGTTATACCGGATACGCCTCCTCCTATAATTAGTCCAACTGGTTGTATCTCGATCTCTGGCTCCTCCTCCGGTGTTAGTAGCCTTGCCTTGGCGACTGCCATTCTTACTAAGTCCTTGGCCTTCTCGGTGGCTTTTTCTGGTTCGTGCATGTGAACCCAGCTACACTGGTCTCTTATGTTCGCCATCTCAAACAAGTACTTGTTTAATCCTGCTTCCTCGCACGCTGACTGGAATAATGGTTCATGTGTCCTTGGAGTGCATGAAGCTACTACGACTCGGTTTAGATCATGTTTCTTGATAGCTTCTTGTATCTTCTGTAAACCATCGGACGAACAGGTATAGAGATTGGGTTCAGCGTATACTACATCATTCAAATTCTCAGAATACTCTACAACATCAGGAACATCTACGTATCCACCTATGTTAATTCCACAGTGACATACGAAAACACCTATTCTAATGTCTTTACTCATTGAGCATACCTCCTAGCGACCTCTGCGGCACAAGCCGCTGAACCACTTGCTTCCGCAACCGATTCAGGAATATCTCTGGGGCCATGACAACATCCGCACATAAATATACCCGGTTTCTTAGTCTCGATGGGGTGTGTAATGTTGTCTTTTGGCTGGAAGAAGCCCCATTCATCTAATTCTAATCCAAGTACGTCCGCTAGTTCCTTGTTCTCGGGACGAGCCTCCATATTACTAGCCAATACAACAAGATCAACCTCTTTTTCTCCTACCTCACCATTTGCAGTATTCTCATACCATACGTTCAGATTATTTGTGATCGGATCTTTACGGATCTCACCCGGTCTTCCTCTGATATATTTCACTCCATATTGATTTTCAGCGCGATCCACGAACTCTTGGAACCCTTGACCAAATACTTTGAGATCCAGATAAAATATAGTTACATCACTCTCTGGGTCATGTTCCTTTATTAAAACTGATTCTTTTGTAGCGTACATACAGCAGACACTACTGCAATACGGATACCCTTTCTGCTGGCTCCTGCTACCAACACATTGGACAAAGGCTATTCTTTTAGCTATTTTTTCATCACTAGGTCTGTTGAGGTGTCCATGGGTTGGTCCTGAAGCACATACTAGTCTCTCAAACTCCATGGCGGTGATTACGTCATCATATCTACCATATCCGTATTCTGCAAGTTCAACAGGATCATACTCTTGGAACCCGGTTGCTACGATTATGCTTGAAACATTTATTTTTTCATATATATCTGACTGTGTATAATCAATTGCACCCGCTGGACATACCTTGCTACATACTTGACATATACCCTTTTGGAAATAAAGACAATTATCTTTATCGATGTAAGCCACTAAGGGAACCGCTTGGGGAAACATTATCGAGATAGCCTTCTTATCTGTTAATCCTTCCTGCCAATCATCTTTGATACGGGTAGGACACTTCTCTGAACATATTCCACATCCAGTGCATTTGGTCTCATCCACATATCTTGGTTTTTTATGAATTGTAACGGAAAAATTTCCTTCCTCACCATCTAAGTCCTTAACGGTGCTAAGAGTGTGAATAGTTATATTCGGGTGTCTAAAGCATTCAATCATTTTTGGCGCTAGTATACATATACTACAATCCATAGTGGGAAATGTCTTGTCTAATTGAGCCATTACACCTCCTATTGAGGGTAATTTCTCTACAAGGTGTACTTTTAAACCTCTGTCAGCTAGATCCAGTGATGCCTGTATGCCAGCAACACCTCCACCGATTACTAGTACTGGTTTTTCCATTTTTATTTCTCCAATATCTGTTTAATTATCTCATCAACCGGGCTTCGATTCATCATCAAACCTAGTCTCTCTGGCTCAATACCCATAGATAACCCCAATAACTGAGTATAGTAAAAAACGGGTATAGTCAATGAACGATCTCTCATCGTTCCCATTATGGCCCGTTGTCGGGCATCATACATTTTAAAGCAAAATGGACAAGTAGTTGTGACCCCATCAAAACCATATGATTTAACCTTCTGAAGCTTCTCTCCCGCTATCTTTAACGTACTCCGCCCAGAGGCTACAGCTAACTGACTACCGCAGCAATCTATTTTCTCGGGGTAATCAAATGTCTCTGCTCCAATCGCTTTTATTAAATCATCCAGCTTCTGGGGATCTTCAGCGTTATCCACTTTTTGGAGCTCTGATGGTCTTATAACATGACACCCAGGATGAGCTGCAATTAAAAGGTCTTTCAGAGGATTAGATACAGAGGCACGGATTTTCTCTGAACCTATTACATCATGTAATAATTCTAGTAAATGAACTATTTCAACATCCCCAGTATAAGATAAGTCTTCTTTAGCTAACTTTTCATCTATTTTGTTTTTCAATACCTCATCCTCAGCCAAATAATGCTTAGTTTCGATGAAGGATAGATGACAGCCATTACATAGAGGTAAAACAGGGCACCCCATATGTTCAGCTACAGCAAGATTCCTAGCTGTTAAATATATCCAAGCTTCTTGGGATATACTGCTAAAAGCGGGAAATCCACAACAGCTAGTATTACTCATATCACTTAACTCAATGCCTAATTTAGGCATGATTTCTCTAACGGATGCCTCAAGAGCATACTGCTCTGTCTGAACCGTACATCCAAGGTATAATGCGTATTTCACTAGTCACTACCCACCCTCAAAATTTCCTCTAGATTTCCCTTGAAGGCGTTCATCTTCATAGGCACAGAAGGCTCCGGTAGCTCTAAAGTGATACGTGTAACCCTTTCACCGGTTCTCGTCCTAACCGAGTGAGGACTGGAAATATATCCACGCTCAAGAATTCCGTTAATAAAATCATCATAACCAATCGGATAGTTTAATCCCATTCGATAAGCCAAGTTCCTCAAAGCTAGAATAATATTATAAGGTGATATCTCCTCGGGACAACGTTCTCTACATTTTAGACACGTTGTACATGTCCATATAGCGTCCTCATCCAATACCTCATTTATATGACCTAAGGCAATTCTAGTCACTAGTTGTCTCGGGTTGAACCCTTCTATCTCCTTTGATACTGGGCAGGCTGATGAACATTTTCCACATTGATCACAAACCTCACTATGCATCCTCCAAACTGCTTCCTCAAGCGCCCATATCTCCGAATCAGCTTCCGTATCACTAGAAATCATTGACCATCCCTATTGTATGATAGTAAATACCGGGGTTTATCCGATAAAAGATATTCTACACCTTGGATAAAAGAGGGGATATGTTTACTCGCCGTAAATCGAACCCAAGTTCATCAGGCTTAAGTCCCAGTGATAAGCCCAATATATCCACGTAGTGTAGGATAGGTAAATTGAATTTCAAGTCATGTTCTCTTAACTTTATCTGCCCTATCTCAAGTTGCATAATACAGAAGGGACATGTAGTAACTACACAGTCAGCGTTTTTCTCAGCGGCACTGGTGAGGATATTCTTAGCCAATTTGACTGATGCCTCCTCTGAAACCTTCCCGAAGAAGCTACCGCAACCTATACAGCAACTTGTTTTTTCTGGGTAATCTATAGACTCAGCTCCCGTAGTTTCTATTAATTCATCAAGTTTTATTGGATGCTCAGGATCATCAAACTTGCTGTATTTAGCCGGCATAAATATGTGACAACCGTAAAAGGGGGCTACCTTGATTTTTTCTAGTGGGTTATCAATAGTTTTTTCCAATTTATCTAAGGTGTAATCATTGTATAGAGTTGTTACGACGTGTTCTATCTTAACAGTACCTTTGTATTCTCGCCCAGCTTTCCCCAGTAATTTGTTAACCTCTTCCTTGAGTTTTGAGTTTGTATCCAGAAGATATTTTGCTCTTGAGAGATTCCCAAAACAGCTTGAACATAGAGTCATCATGGGGAGGTCTAGTTCTTCAGCTACTGCAAGGTTTCTACTGGTTAACGCTAATCCCTTAACATAATCTATACTATGTACTAGGCATGCTGGTTGACAGCAGCTAAAATCTTCAACTTTATTCAATTTAATATTCAGTTGTTTGTACACATTTCTAACAGCTAATTCATAGCCAATCTCTCTTGTAGCAGCAACGCATCCAGGATAAAGAGAATATTCAAGACTCATTTTTTCACCTTCCCTATGAAGTAGTCTCCTGCAATCAATCTCTGTTCTTTGATTATCTTCTCAGGTATAGCGCCAATTCGTGGTAAACCATAATCCTCTCTCAGTTCATCGATAAATTCATCATAGGGCATTGAGCGCCCCGACTTTAATATCTCATTTATTATCTGTCGAGGATTAGGGGGAATTAACCCTTTATCGGTTGCAAAGTTTCTTGTTAGTAGAAAAACTTCGGTAGGTTGTATCCCTTGAGGGCATCTCTCAGTACATCTATAGCACCATGCACATAGCCAGAGATCTTCTGTTTTAGCTGTCTCATCTGGGTCTAGGTGTACCTTTTGTAGGAGTTTTCTTGGATTATATTTATCAGGCATTACTTTAGCTATTGGACAGCTTGCTGTACAAGCCCCACAGTTTTGACAGTATCCAAGTTTTTCATCGGAGATTAGATTATCCAGTAGTTCCTTGGAAGTGATCATCGAGTACAATTAGTATAATAATTATAATAAATGTTGTATTGAGTATTATTACTCCTAGTATCTAGTTATACTATTCTAAGGTTTCTTCAACAGTTATCTTCATCTATTAGATGGAAAGTTCATGTTAAAAAAAGTTGAAAAAATGGAACGTGATTTGATTTAAGAATTATTTACTGATTATTTTTAAAATATCAGGAGAATTTTTTCACAGGTTTCTCTGGATTTATAAATTAAGGAGTTATTCTATTAAATGAAACAGAGATGAATCCACTATTAACAATTGTTATATTTGCTGTAATACTAGGTGCTTTACTCTATTATCTACAGAAAAAAGAAGATGTAAATGAAGAGATTTTACCCAGCACTGGAGAGGAGTCTAGTGATAAAAACGTGATAAAAGTTAGCGAGTATCAAGCCCAGTATGAAGAAGAGATGAATGAAGAAGCACTTCAAGAGGAGGAACAGTCTTCAAAAGAAGAGAAAGAATCAGTCACTGAGTCAAGAGAAAAGGAGGATAATGATGACGCAGTTGAAGAAGATTTTAAAGATATCGCTGAACTCGATGGTGTAGGTCCTAAGTATCAGGAGTTACTCAGAGAAGCGGGATATAATAGTATCAATAAGATCGCCTCTGCGGATCCTGAGGTGCTTTACGAAAAACTTCTGGAGATCAATGAGGAGACAGGGATCACTAAACGGCCACCTACTCTTAGTAATGTTGAGGAATGGGTTAGCTCCGCTGGTTCTCATTAACCCAGATTTTTCCTTCTTTTTTAATTATTTTACCCGATTCAACAAGTCCATCTAGCATATGTTGCATCTGATAGCGCCACCTTGGCTCTCCATTAGGTAATATAGCTCTGTCAGAGGGGTATAGCTTTGTTTTTATCGTTTTATATGTTTGTTCGTATAATGTTTCCTCTTCGGTTTTTCCCAGTTTTTTTAGTGTATTTAATAGTGGTTCGATGTACTCAGGTTTTGTTGTTCGTTTCTCCATATATTCATGTATCAATGGGTATATGTTAAGTATAGTTATGATGGATTCAGGTAATTGGCTACAAATAAGTTTATTATTTAGGCGTTGAATTGAATCAGAGTAAATTGTAGTATGAAAGGCATATGAGAGTTATATCTGATTGATGAGTTCTGATCTAGGATCTAATGGGTTTTACCGCGTCGGTGCTGAACTGTACCCATATTCGTTCATCTTTGTGGAGGTTTGAGGCTTTTACGGCTCTGCGGCCCATGGTTAGGATGATATCCTCGCCGATGTCCGTGGTTATATATGTGATAGGTCCTGTAGTGATTATCTCTTTAACTGTGCCCTGGAAAAGGTTGTCCCCCGTGTTTACCGGCGTTTTTCTGTGGAGGATTATCTCGGCGCCGTGTACGGCGATTTTCTCCTGATTCATGTCTGGAACATGGCTTGTTCGGAGAATTATTTCTCCTATGTTTGCCTTAGTGTACGGTTCTCCGTGCTGATACTCTTCAACAGGGTATATGTTGCGGTACCCAAAGAAGCGTGCAGCGTATTCATCCATGGGATTACTATAGACCTGTTCCACGGTTCCCGTTGCTCTTAGTTGGCCTTCTCGTATGACAGCCAGTTTGTCTGCCATAGTTAAGGCCTCGGTCTGGTTATGGGTTACGTGTATTGTGGTTAGATCCAGATACCGATGGATCATCTGTATCTCGTCTCTGAGACTCTTCTGGCTGATGATGTCCAAATTATTCAAAGGCTCATCCAGAAGGAGCACTCTGGGCTGCTGAATTAGAGCTCGCGCTAGGGCTAGTTTTCGTTTCTCACCGCCACTGAGGGTTACAACTGTACGTTCTAGGTGAGGTTTTAGGTGCATCATATCTGTTATGCCGTCCAATATCTTCTGGGCGTCACTGTATACGCTGTCTGTGCCATAGCTAAGTATCTGGTTTACCGTGCTTCTAGGGGGGAAAACTGGATTCTGGGGAACATAGGCGATGCGACGCTGCTGCTGAGGAAGCATGGTGATGTCCGTGCCGTCGAGCAGTATCTCGCCGTTGTCCAGTTGGTGGAATCCTTGTATTGTTTCTAGTAGCAGGGTTTTACCTGCGCCTGTAGGT
>WJJC01000089.1 GCA_014729945.1 Candidatus Bathyarchaeota archaeon | reverse complement strand
TCTACACTAAAACCTTGTCTGGATATCTCCTCGGCAGCAAGGAGACCGGCTGGTCCGGCTCCTATTACAGCTGCCTCGGTGATCATAGAGGAGTGTTCCCCTTAAAACTAGGAACGCTCGATGGTTTCGAAGAACTCAACGGTTTCTAGGTCCTCAAAATATTTGAGAATGTCCAAGGCGACACCACGTTTGGCTATCTGAATGTTCTCACCGAAGAAGATCTCATCCGGGATACCTATCCTCATCTTCTTCTTTGTCTTCTTGATATCAAATTCTTCTGTGTCGATGCCAAGGAATCTTCGACCAATGAGTGCTCTTATCTTATCCTCGTCTTCAGTGATGTGCTCAACAACCTTCACCGTGTATCGTATCTTTCTACCAGCTAACGGGTGGTTATAATCTACTTGAACCCTCCCCGCTCCAACGCTCCTAACGATAGCTGGTCTACCATCAATCTCAAGCTCTGCACCCACATAGGGGTTGATACCTTTACTTCTGAGAACCCTGTATGCAATCATCTGCACGTCATCTGGGTTTCTCTCACCGAAAGCCTCCTCTGGCGGGATCTCTATTTCTACTTCATCATCAAATGGTTTACCCGGCAGCCTCTCATCCAGGCCCCGTAATACAAAACCTTCTCCCACTATCACTAGTCTAGGCTCATAGTTCCTCTCTTGATCATAAATACCTGCTTCCTGAGCAACTTCCTCTTCAGTTGTCTCAAAGACTTCACCAGTCTCTATAGCTTCACCCGTCATTTCTACCTTGATGAAGTCCCCTTTATTGACTGCGTTCTCGTAACGCTCTTCTTCCTCTTCAGGTTCTTCTACAGGTGTCTCGTCCCCTTCCTCTTCTACTTCTTCGGGTTCAGCCTCTGCTTTCTCAGGCTCTTCTTCTTGTTCCTCTTCTTCATCGAGGACGTCTGTTTTTTCTTCGTCCAACATATTGCTCACTCGTTAAATGTAATGCCCAAGTTAACTTGGATTCTACGAGTGTAACGAGTCGTATAATTTAAAAGGTTTCTATCAAAACGGAGCTAAAGCAAAAAATGAGGCTTTTCTAATCCAATTGCTGGTTTACTTTTTCCAGTAACACCCTTCTAGTGAAAGGTTTGCTAATATATCCATCAGCTTTATCTCTCTCTTCCAGCATCATATCCACCCCTGTACCCAAGGCACTGAATATCAGAATAGGGATAGTTCTGGTCTTGGGGTTTCGCTTCAATGCTCGACAAACATCCAAACCATGCATACCCGGCATAACAGCGTCAAGTATGATTAGATCGATGCCATTGTTCTTAACCATCTCTAGGGCTGTATCACCGTCTGAAGCAGTTACTACCTCATGACCTGTACTAGTTAGCATAATGCTGGTCATCTCAAGTATGTCCTGCTCATCATCAACTATGAGGATATTCGCCAAAGCACATCAACTACCCTAATACTGTTTTTCGTACTAAAGGTTTTCATTACTAATAATCCAATATCGTATGACTCGTTTTATTAACCATGATATTGATACTTTGATTAATGGTCAATCGATTATCAAGATACGCCCAGATAGCACGGATCTTATCAAAATATGGTTTCGGAATATTCCTACAAGAACTATACCCAGAGGACAAGCGTCCAGAGTTTCTAAGAGACCCTGATGTGAAATCACAGGATGTTTATAGACGAATTAGATTGGCCATCGAAGAGTTGGGCCCAACGTACATCAAGCTCGGTCAGATACTAAGCGTAAGAAGAGACATATTACCCCAGCCCCTGATCGAAGAGTTGTTAAAACTAACAGACGATGTCACCCCAGTAGAATATGAAAACGTAAAAACCGTAATAAATGAGACCTGCGGCGAACTCGATGAAATCTGTGTATATGTAGACCCTAAGCCATTTGCAGCGGCCTCCCTCAGCCAAGTTCACCGGGCAACCTTGACAGATGGCTCAGATGTTGTGTTCAAAGTTCAGAGACCAGACATAAGAGAATTGATTGAGGTTGACCTCACCATCTTGGATAGTCTAGCTCGCAGAGCAGAGACAACTTTCCCATACCTTGAACCCTTCAACCCGGTTGGGTTAATCGAGGAATTCAGCCAACAGATACGTAAAGAGCTGGATTTCGTTCGGGACGGTAAAAACGCCGAGACCATAGCAAGCAATCTAAGCGAAAACCCTGATGTGAAGATACCCAAGATCTACTGGGAGTACTCTGGACCACGGCTATTAGTAATGGAGTATGTTGATGGAGTTAGAATAGACGATATTGATGCTATAAATGAGATAACTGATCCCAGGGAACTCGCAGACATCGGCTTCAGAGCATATCTTAAACAGATATTCATAGACGGGTTCTTCCACGGAGATCCTCACCCAGGTAATCTAAGAGTAACCAATAAAGGAAAACTCGTGTTTTTCGACTTCGGAATGGTAGGTATACTACGCCCCGAGAGACGCATCGCATACACCAGAATCCTTTACAGCATCGTAGAAAGCGATGTAGATATGCTCATCGATAGCCTTGAAGAACTGGACATAACCATCGAACCCAGTGACATAGATCGCTTCAAAGATGAAATGTACGTACTCATGAGAGAAACCCAGAGATACCAGCTACAGGAATACACCTTCGTTGACTCCATAAACGAGTTGAGTTCAATATTCTTCCGCTATAAAATAAAGATGCCCGGAAACTTTATGTTAATGATCAAGGTTTTGGCAATGATAGGCGACGTAGGCCTGGTACTGGACCCGGAGTTCAACTTCATTAAACGAGTCAAACCCTTCCTAGGAGACCTCATGACAACCTCCTTTTTCAGATCAGAGTCCTTGGAACAGACGAGGCAAAACCTCACCCGTGAGATACTTGGGTTTCCCAAAGCTCTACGGCGTTTCCTTGAGAACATTAGCAGCGGGAAATCCCGTATGAAGGTGGAAGTCCCGGAGCTACATCAAATTCATAGATCTATGGAGAACATTGGTTGGAAGCTCTTCCTCGGACTTTTATCTATGGGTTTGATAATTGGTTTATCTATTATCCTTGCTAGCGATCAGGCAACCTCGCCTGATCTAATGAACTTTGTCTTAATCCTAGGTGGATTAATACTTTTTATCACAATCTTCAAAGGAATTACAACTTCACCTGAAGTTGTAGAATAGTGGTGGGCCTGAAGGGATTTGAACCCATGTCCACCTGGTTATGAGCCAGGTGCTCTAGGCCAAACTGAGCTACAGGCCCATGCACAGCCATTAAACATGAAACCTCAATATAAAAACTACCCCCTGATTTGAATAACAAATATAAACAGGCTCATGGGTTAAAGATGGTACGTGCTCCTGTGGTGTAGCTCGGCCAAGCATTCCGGCCTTTCGAGCCGGAGAACCCGGGTTCAAATCCCGGCGGGAGCACCAAACCTTCTCTATAACCCTAAATACGGTAAAGATATTTTCTCCATTGAATAAGCTTGAAAGCCTTAGAAATAGCGAAGGAGTTAATAAAATTCGATACCAGTGGCCCACCTACCCAAGAGCAGCCATGCGCGGAATGGATTCAGTCCTATCTGGATGACTTGGGGTTTGAAACCCATCTACAAATAGTTGAACCTGGTAGAGCAAACCTTGTAGCAAAGTATGGGGTGGAGAAAGAGGCGGGGTTGGTTCTCTCAGGACACATAGACGTTGTCTTAGCCGGTGATCCTTCTCTCTGGATGGTATCTGACCCCTTTGAACCAGTGGTCAATGATGGGAAACTGTATGGTAGAGGTGCTTGTGATATGAAAGGCCCCGACGCCTGTATGATTCAGGCCGCGCAGGACCTGGTAGACGAGGATTTTAAGAAACAGCTAACACTGGTCTTTACTGCTGGTGAGGATACTGGTGGCTGGTTTGTTGACAGGGTGATATCTGATGAATTGGTTACATCGGGGGATGCAAGATTTGGTGTAATCGGGGAACCCAGTTTAATGAAGATTATCCCCGTGCACAAAGGCTCAGGTGGAGCTGAGGTGATGATCCATGGAAAAGCAGCTCATAGCAGCCGACCAGAACTAGGGGTTAACGCTATTCAGAAATCCGCCGACTTTTTATATGAACTGCGAAAACTTCAGAGTAACCTCAATGATGAGACTCATCCTCTTCTGGGCCCCACCACAATAGAGTGCACCATTATAGATGGAGGTTTCAAAGCCAACATTATACCTGATCAATCAAAATTAACGATAAATTTCAGGTTTATCCCCGGGCATGAAGATCCAGAGGTCTCAAAAGAATGGATTATGGATATAATAAACAGGTTATCTGAAAATGATCCAGATTTTAAAGCTGAAATCATGGATAGTAGGGCTGCTCCTCCGTTAGACGTCTCTTTGGATTCCCCTGTTGTGGTTGCGTTAAAAGATATACTGGGAACAGAGCCCATTGGTGCTCCATACTATACTGAGGCGGTAAGCTATAGCGAAGCAGGTATACCCACGGTTATATGTGGTCCGGGGAGCATAGATC
>WJJC01000088.1 GCA_014729945.1 Candidatus Bathyarchaeota archaeon | reverse complement strand
TTCTGAGAAGTTCCAGTCCTTATATGATAGGTTCTATTCACTTGTATCTCAGCCATTCGGCTATTACAGTGCATGCGCCTATGATATTGGCACAATTTTCGTAAGTACAATTCTTGAATCACAAAGTACAGATGCAGTAGAGCTAGTTCCAATGCAGGCACCGGCTGCATTCGATCAGTTCGGAGCAAGCGGTTGGAACCGGCTAAATGATGATGGAGACAGATATGCAAGCAACTACCAGATTTGGGCAGTAAATGATGATGCCTCAAGCTGGGATGTTTATGGTCTCTATGATTGGCAAACTAACTCTGTGAATTGGAATACTGAGCTCTTAGGCTTCGTGCCACAGGGCCGGTAAAACTATTCTACTATTTTTTATTTTTAAATATAAAATTCCGAGAAAGGTGAACAATTTGGAAATGATTTCTTTCCCGGCATTAGTTATAACTAGATTTCATAATATATACATTATCCAAATAGAATATAGAGAGGATAAATAGTATTTACTGAAGTGTCTCGGGTGATTCAACTATTCTAAATACGTAAAGACCCATCATTCAGATATGGCAAAAATCGATCACATTGGATTATATGTTAACAACTTAGAAAAGTGTCGACTTTTATAAAGATCTTTTTTGCTTCGAAATAGTGGATGAATTTACTAGTGGAGAAGCGAAGATCGCTACTTTGGATATGTGTGAAGGATTATTGGAACTTGTTCAGAGATCCGGTTCACCTGGAACTCCCCTGAAGGAAACTGGAGTCATATAGCTATTTTTGTCCCTGAGTTTGATGAAATCATTGCTAAATTGGATACAAAAAATATAGAAAATCGTCTTAAAACGATGTCAAACGGCAATCGACTGTGCTTTATTAATGATCTTGATGATCATACCGTAGAAATTATGGAACATGGCTTCAGGTAAGGATGTGAATTAATAAACTATATCATATGGTATGGCTCTTTCTTTTAGTAATCTAATCATTTTTCTCTTTAAGTCATCATAGTACTTGGAATCAGGCTTGGAAGCTTTTTCAAACTCTGGTAATATCTCCGGAAAATCATTCTTTATTGAATTATTAATGGTCTTCCAGTTTCCTGCCTTAATATTCAATCTATCCACTATCACTCTTCCCACTTTATCAGCTAACTTGTTCAGTAATTCTTCAATTCCCTTTTCTGATATGTATGGAAGCAACGGTCCTAGAAAAGCGTATGTTGGAATTCCCGCATTGCTGAATGTTTCTAGTGTTTCAAATCTCTCACATATCGGTGAGGCTAATGGTTCAAATGATCTTCTAACCTTATCCTCTAAACTGACTATTGTTAATCCTACTTCAAGATCAGTAAATTTCTCTAAAACCTCCAAGTCTCTTAAAATTAAGGACGACTTGGTGAGAATTTCTACTGGAAAGTTATACTCACTTAAAATTTTTAGAAGGTTTCGAGTGAGCTTTGTTTTCTTTTCTATTGGTTGATATGCGTCTGTAACGCTTGAAAATAATATTACGCCCCTTTTTTTATCTTCCACTTCTTTTTTCAAACATTTAGTTGCCCCTTTTTTTATGTCAACAAATGTTCCCCATTGTTCTCCCTGATGATACCATCTGGTCATAAATCTAGCGTAACAGTATGTGCATCCATGGGCACATCCTATATATGGGTTAATGGCGTAATCAACACCCTCTATGCCACTGGAGTTGATAATGCTCTTGCAAGATGTTTCTCCAATATTCACATTTGGAACTAGTAGTGGTAACCTATATATAAACCGCTGAAACGATTGATATTAGTTTAGTACACATTAGAAGGTTTAAAGATGAAAATCGTAATAATTTATGACAGTAAGACAGGAAACACTGAAAAGATGGCTAAAGCTATAGCCGAGGGCTCAAGCGAGAAAGCAGATGTAGAGGTAAAGAAGATAGGGGAAGCATTTCCATTAACTATTCTAGCTGATGCAGACGGTGTGATGTTTGGTTCGCCTGTTTATTATGCAGATGTTTCCAATGGTATGAAGGATTTCTTAATCCATTTGAAATCATATGTTAATGCTAATAGAAAGACGATTAATCAAATACCTGCCGCAATCTTTGGAAGCTATGGATATGATGGAGCATGGATAATGGAGGAGAAACTAAAGGACATGGTTAAGGATCTCGGATATGAGACCTTTGAAGACGTTCTAGTAATGATAGATTCCGATATAAAATATCATTTTGAGACCGAGGAAGAAAAAGCTAAAGAATTCGGCAGAAACTTCGTCGATTTACTCTAACTTTCAAAAACTCTCTTATGATATACTTAAAGACTAGTTCTACTTTGATTACTAAACTCTGAATAAGGGCATATAAATGGATAATGGCAGTATTTACCCCTGGGAAAAAGATACACAACGAGGCTACTCTATTGGGTGGAACCTGAAAACTTTGATGTCTAAAGGGCTACCCGGATCTAATCCTCCAAAAAAAATAGTTGATCTACTTGAACAAATGAAAAACCTCACTAACCTTTCATCCCATGAATGGAGTGGACCAATTACTTTCAACAGCTTTGACAATTATCTAGCATTATTCGCTGCAAAGGAAAATCCATCCAGAAAAAACTTCACAGATTACGTAGCTGATTTTCTTCAAAATATAAATGGACGAAATGTTACCATAACTCTTGATTTAATAAGCAGGTCAAGTTTCATTAAAACAGAGAAGACTCAGGTTATTCTCAATGCAATTAACGATGTAATTCATGAAATATATGAGTCTACCCTTGAGAAAGGGATTTTTGAACCAAGGATTACTATTAATTTGTATCCCGAAACAGATTGGAGTCTAGAATCTCTTAATAATTTTTTAGAATTGTCGTATCTGTATGGTCAGCCTATTTATCAGAACTTTACTACTGGAACAATTAATCCAGAGACACTAAGATCAAGGAAAGGATTGCCTGATTATGATACAACTTATCTTAGGATGGGTGGTCCTGCAGGTGACTCCGAAGACCAGTCAGTTATTGGTTATTGTTGTATTAATTTAGCTAAACTGGGTTCTGAGGCAAGTAATGAACAAGATTTTTTCAGTTTGCTTGACGAGAAACTTGATGAAGCCGTGTTTTTACTTGAGCAGAAAAGGGAACATGTTGAATCTAGATATCGTACAGGAGATATGCCTTTGACAAAATATTTTTTAGATGATCTTGATTGGTGTTTTTCTGTTATAACTCTACTAGGTATGAACGAGGCTCTTGAAACTTTGATTGCTGCTCCTCTCGGTCATGTTGCCGGAAAAGCGGTTACATACAAGGTTATAGAGCATCTGCTAAGAAGAATAGAAAATATTCAATATTCAAAAAAACATCTATACAGTTTAGAATCCTATCCATCTGAGAGAATTGGATCCAAGCTTCTAAAAGAGTACTCTTCTGATTACGGTTATTTAACCCCTGGAACTGAATTGAAACCAAGTCATGGAGATGATCTCTGGGATGTATTGGAGCACCAGAAAAAATATCATTCAATGTACACAGGTGGAACATTACAGCAAATTTATCTCAACGAAGGATTAACCTATAATTATGGTTTAAAACTACTAATTAAACGAACTGTTGAGACTTTTGGTTATAATTATTTAGCTGTCACACCAAATTTCAGTTTATGCCCGGAGCATGGTTATATTAGAGGGAACAATATATGCCAAATCTGTGGTAAAACTGGTGAAACATACATCCGAGTAGACACAGATATCATGAAATTATCGGATTTACCAATATCTTTAAAGGAGGCACACAGAAAACGAGTTTATTACGACGTGAAAAACAAGTAGAGCCTAAAATACCTCTTGTAGGTATAAGAAAATTGAGCACAGTGGATTACCCCGAAAAACTGTGCATGGATCTAACTATAGCTGGGTGTAATTATAGGTGCCCTTTTTGTCCACATGAGGATCTAATATTCCATTATATCCCAATGGAGAAGACCGATCCTGATGAATTTGTAAAAATGATACGTCCGAGGTTAGGCTTTTTGGACGGAGTTTCCATTTCTGGTGGTGAGCCTTTACTTCACAGAGAGCTACTTGATTTCTTAAAAGATTTGAAGTTCAATGGATCGCTTGTAAAAATAAATACCAATGCATCAAAACCAAAAATGATAGAATTATTATTAGAGAAAGATCTGGTTGATTATTTTAGCGTCTTTGTACCTGGGCCGATTGGAAAATACAAGAAAATTGTTAACTACAATATTGATATGGAAGACGTAGAGAATTCTATCCAGATGATAAGAAAAAGTGGTTTAGATCATGACTTTCGTGTAAAGCCTGTACCAGGGATTGTAGATGAGCCTGAATTACTTGAGATCGCTAATTATTTAGTTGGAGCGCCACGTTTTGTTATCGAATACTTTGAACCAAAGAAATCTATGGATTCCGCTTGTAGGCATTTAAATCCGTATACAGAAGAGCAACTAAGGGAAATGAAGAAAAAAATCGCTCCTTTTTTTAATGAAACATTAATCAAACCTTTATCTGTTTAGATTAAATGATGCTTAAAAACTAATTAAATAAAGTATATATTGAATTTATTGTGGTAAACTTGGATGTTTTTTGCAGTTTAGTAAGATTAGTAATTACATGATTTGGTATATGTTATATTTATATTACATATTATAATGATGTGTACAGTCAAAATTATTAATAGTGTAATGATTGGTAATTGTATCTTGCCAATCATAAGGTGAACAATTTGGAAATGAAAGGTAATACACTAGCAATCGTACTTCTAGTCGTTGGACTGGTCGTAGGCGCGGGTGCAGGATACTTCCTCGCACCAGGCGGAGACGGTGGAGAAGGCGGAGACGGAACCGGACCTGTAGAAGTT
>WJJC01000087.1 GCA_014729945.1 Candidatus Bathyarchaeota archaeon | reverse complement strand
CGGCCAAATCTGTACTGTGTTGGTTGATCTGGACTGGTACTCTCGCTCCAGTCTAGGTTCATATTTAATATCTAAAATTGATACCCCGAAAAGTTTGAAGAACGCGTACTATTATCAGATAAATATCACGGACTGTTTCAAAGTTTAGTGTTAAAATGTGTGTTTCTTCTTGGTCTGTGTGTGGTTATTCCCGTGGAGTGTCTATATCAGTAGTTGAATAAATCCGGGAACCAGAGATAAGGATTTGTTCTGGGGTATTCTGCTGATTAAGGCTTTTATTATATTAGATGGTTTCAGAATTCATGGAATCTTATACTGAATGGATGAAAGAGAGAACTAGTTGGAGAACATACAAAAATGAAAAACTAGAAAAGGTCGATAGAAAACTTTTTGAAGAATTTATTGCGGAACATCATGTTACTCCATTCGGAAATGAACCTAGGTTCAGATTAGTTGATAATTTTTCAGAGGATGGGAAAATAGGTACTTATGGGTTCATACGGGGCGCACAGCATTTCCTAGTTGGTGCTGTCAGGGAATCCCCAATGAGTATAGAAGATTTAGGGTATTTGTTTGAGAAAATCATATTATACGCTACTGGCCTCGGGTTAGGAACTTGTTGGCTGGGCGGTACTTTTACTAGAAAACCGGCTTTTGAAAAAATGGAACTAGGTGAAGATGAGACTATTCCCGCTATTTCTCCTGTTGGCTACAAGTCAGATAGAGGGCTAATTGGTAAAGCCATCAGGTGGACTGCGGGTAGTAGAAACAGGAAACCATGGAGTGAGTTATTCTATAGGGATAATTTTGAGTCTCCATTGAATAATGGTGAAGGAGGAGTTTACTCGGTGGGGCTTGAGATGGTTAGGATCGCTCCATCATCATCTAATAATCAGCCTTGGAGGGTTGTATTAGATGGTGATAGTGTTCACTTTTATCACGATGAAAAAGAGTATTCAACTCACAAACAGCTTGACTTGGGGATAGCTATGTGTCATTTCGACTTGGCGAATAAGGAACAAGGGATACCGGGAGTCTGGAGTAAAGAGTCTATATCTGATACAAGATACGTGGCTACCTGGAGCAAGTTGTGATCCCACGCATAGAGGTTTCCATAGTTATGCTTTCTATTTCTTCATAGGCCAGAGTTTCTCTTATCACATAATAATTAGCTCGTTATAAAGGGTAAAAGTTTGGAGTTATTTATCTTATTATTTGTTTAGCTTGCTTAGTATCAGGATAAGGGTTTGGATAAGGGGAGAGCCTTTAGCTGGTTCCTGTTCTTTTCCGTAGAAGCCTATCTAGTTCCTGGGCTCTTTCAAGGCTTTCACTGGGTTTTAACTCGGTGCACTCGTATCCTAGGACCTTTCTCATGTTTTCGACGTTTTCCTCGCAGTAGACTACTGTGCCGTCGTTTTTTATTTCCCTGATTCCATCGATCTTTGCGCCCTGTTTGTTGATATCTATTGCTTCATCCAGGGTTATGTCGGGTAGTACTACTTCGGCGCCTGCTCTGCTTAGTCTTGCAGGGTAACCGCCGGGTAGTCCTTGTACCCCGTTGACGCATGTGTGTACCTTGGTTGTGTCATGGTATATTGCGAGTATGTGTTTAAGGAAGCTGCTGGCGGTTCTCATCTGGTCAACTAAGTTGCCATGGAGCTGGGTGACGACTCCGTAACCGGCTTTCTGGTAGTGTTTGGTTATTTTTTTGTTAGGCCAACGCGGTGTGATGTCTTCGCCGTCCATTATTATCTTGACGTAGAATGGGCCTCCCATTCTCGCCCTGTAGTAGGAGCCGTGATGCCCTACCCCGTATATCTGTACGCTATTGTAGGGTGTTTTTTCGTGGGTGGCGATTATTCGTTTTACCCTGCTGAGGCCTAGGTCCATGTTGCCGCCGCCGCATACGGGGTTGTAGCCTTGTTTGGTGAGGATTACGTTTACTGCGTCTGGGTATGCGCCGTTGACTACGTTGGTCTTGATCCCGGATTTTTTTACGGCTTCCATGAGTTTTTGGGCTAGTGTTAGGTGGTTTGGTATCCATGGTCCGCTTGGGCCTACTTTTTTGTAGTCTTCTGGGGGGAGTTTTCTTCTTACCCACCAGCTGCCTAGGCTTGCGAGGTTGCATATGACGGTTGGGCGGTGGGTTTCTAGGAATGTTGTTGTTTCTTCTATGTTGAAGAGGTTAAGTGGCATGTATGTTAGGTCTGGGTAGTTGCCAAAGTTATGAGCGACGTGTAGGGCTTCTTCTATCTCGTATTTTCCTTTTTCATGGTTGATGTCGGCTCCTATTACTTTGATGTGTGTTTTCATGGAGGCGATCTGGTATAATATGTCGTGTCCGACGCTTCCAGCTGAGCCGATTATGAGTATACTGTCAAGCATTATTTCATCAGTAAGATAGTGTCTAACTGGGTATAAAAGAGAGATTTCTAGTGACGGTTAAGGAAATCTCCTTGGGGTTTGTTTTGTGTGAGCCTATGTGTTATGAGGTGGGTTTGATACGATATATTTTTTACAATATATCTTATATATTGCATATTTTATAT
>WJJC01000086.1 GCA_014729945.1 Candidatus Bathyarchaeota archaeon | reverse complement strand
TATGGAAAAATGGGTTAGCACACTCAGTAAAGAACTGGGGGAGTCACCGAGTCCCAAGTTCATCAAGGAAGTTTATGTTAACCAGTTCCAGCAAATCATGGATATAAGGTTGGAGCCCAGCAAACCCACACCTGCAGAATACAACATCTTTGAGAGGGAGACCAAGCCAAGACACTTGAGCACAGATTGGTTATACATGGAGTCTCCTAGACAGAAGCAGGGTAGAGCGGTTAAGATAGCCCATAACATCAAGATGGTTGAGGCTGATCACAAGGCGGGTAAGCTCATTAGGGTAAGAGCCGAAGTAGAGGAAGATATCTTAATGGATGTGAACATCACAGGTGACTTTTTCATAATACCTAAGGAATCCATCTCGGAGCTTGAGGAAAAAATCCGAGGCCTAAGGCTAGATGAAGCCGTACTACTTGAGGTTGTTGAAGACTATTTCAGTGAATATGGGCCTGAGAGTCCAGGAGTCACACCAAGGGATATTGTCGACGCCTGCATGAAACTTAAAACGCATATCTAAAACTATTTCTACTATTCTAAAAATATATGAAAAATTGTAAAGAAGTTACTTCATTATACGGATCTGGCTTGGCTCAATGCCTGACTCCAATAACTCGTCCAGAGTCATGTACTCGCCCTTCACCATCTTAATTTTCTCGATGGCGCCCTGACTGAAGCTGAAGGCAGCTACCTTAACCGGCTTAGACAGGTTTCCAGCCGCGAGAACCTTTCCCGGGATCGCCACCACATCGTCTTCCTCGATGTATCGGTCAACCCTGCTGAGGTTAACCACTACCCTTCTACGGTTTGGTTTATCCAGTTCCTCGGCTAGTGCCTTCCATATGGGTTTTCCTGATTCCTCTGAGGCTTCTTTCAGTATATTTATTGTGTCAATTAATACTCGGTTTTCCATCTAATTATTCTCCTGTAAATCCATCGTTTTCTTCTTCAAAGCCTTCTTCCTCATCTTCATCATAGTCCTCAGTTCCAACACTATACAATTTCCCTTCGTCAACCTCTGGGGTCTCAAAGTCACTGATTTCGTCATGTATATCATCTTTCTCAATTCTCTCTTCCAGAGTAGCGAGTTTCTTTTTCAGTATCTTGACAGCGTGGGTTACCATATTCTCTGGTGATAGCGCCCCGGTGCTCTCGACAGTGAATAGGAACTCGTCGGGTTTGAAGTTTTCAAGTATCTGTTTATGTGGTACTAGGTCTCTACAGCGTTTACAGGAATCGAATTTCTGGATATCTATAATCTTCAGATAGTCTCCCTCGATCACTGCAGCATCGTCGCAGTCGTCCACGCATTCCCTAGCTTTTTCCATTTCTGTTACGGGTACAAGGGATACGTTCTGATATACGCACATACTTGTAGGGCTCCACTTAGGGTGATCTTCTCCCTTACCCAGCTGAGCATATGCCTCGAACCTTATTGCCTGACCCTCAGCTAGCTTTGCTAGTAATATTTTCTCGCTTACAGGCGCTGTGTTAGGGTCGTCTGGCATCAAGTCTCCGCTATATACGTTAATCGTCTCGTCTTCGGCTTCTATGTCCATGGTTAATACTGCCCTGCATCTGGGGCATCCTAGCTCCGCCTCACAGTCACAATCTTCTGGTAGAACATAGCTCTCAAGATCAGTCTTGAGGGGTACGAAGCCAATTCTGTTGGCAAGTATCTCATCAGGCACTAGTGAAGAATTGTCGAAGTAGAATATGTCCTCGATGGTCATCGTGGGGACCTCGGATACAATAGTTCTTCTCAGGGCGTTTACGAACGCCGTGTCTACGCCGTCTATGAGGAACCTAATGGTGTCCTCAGTCTGGCTAACTATGGTTATGTTCAAGGACTCCCACCTCTGCTCCTAAGGTCTCCTTCCTCTGCGTCCACCAGGCTTACGTGTACCATCATGCGGAATCGGAGTATTCTCCTCTATCCTTCCAATCCTGAACCCACTACGGGCTAGAATCCTAATGGCTGACTGGGCTCCGGGTCCAGGGGTCTTGCTCCCAGTGCCTCCAGGTGCTCGGACCTTGATATGGAAAGCGTTGACACCTTTATCCTTGGCGTCATCAACGATCTTCTGGGCTGCCTTCATAGCTGCGTATGGGCTTGGTTTGAGCCTGTCTGCCTTGACAAACATGCCTCCGCTGGCTATTCCCAGTGTCTCGGCTCCTGTAAGGTCCGTCATATGGACTATGGTGTTATTGAAGCTACTGTATATGTGGACTATGGCCCATCTCTCGTTTTCACTCAATTTATTGTGCCTCCTCTGCTGGCGCTTCCTCTAGCGCCTCCTCAACTTCTAATTCACGTCTGAATGGGTGTGATGGGTCGCTGAATGGGCTGCTCTGCGCAAAGTCCAGTGATTCCTCGTCTGCCACCTTTACCTGATAACTTGGAGAAGTTACTTTTCTATCATTTACTGCGATATGTCCGTGGTTAATTAGTTGTCGCGCTTGGAATAAACTGTTGGCTAGCCCTGTTCTAAATACGAATGTCTGGAGTCTCCTCTCCATGAGATCCTCTACACTCAGAGTCAAAACCTCCTCTAACCTGCTATCAGGCATAACTAAGCCGCGACGAGCCAGTTTTTCTATAATAGCTCTTTCCCGTCTTACCCTCTCATCGGTCTCTAGGCTTAAAAGGTCCCTCGCCCTGCCTCGTAGGACAGATAGCTCGGTGTGTACCTTCCATAGCTCACGTTTGTTTCTTAAACCATAGGCTCCGAGGATACGAAGCTCATCAAGTAGAGCATCGGTCTCGTAGGGGCGTTTAGGGGTATCATAGGTCTTATGTTTCTTCTTTGGATCTCCCATTTACTCCACCTATTCTTCCGTCTCCCGAGCCTGCTGGCGCCTAATCCTAGCCCTGCTGACTCCTACGCTCCTACCGCTCCTGCCCGTGGTCTTTGTGTGCTGTCCACGAACCTTGAGGCCGCGTGCGTGGCGATCGCCTTTCCAACTTCTAGTATCCTTCATGAGGTCGATATCGTCTTTTATTCTGAGGTCTAGATCGGATGTCAATAAATGCAGGTGTTCCCCGGTCATGGGGTCTTTCTGCCTATTGAGCATCCAGTTAGGTAGTCCTACTGTGTCGGGGGTATCAATGGCTTCTTGCAACTTTTTGACATCCGCGTCACTGAGGCTACCCAGTCTCTCTGTAGCGTCTAGCTCCAACTGCTTTACGATTGCTCGAGCGAGTCGAATGCCCACGCCTTTGACTTCGGTTAGGGCATAGGGCACCATTTTAGTTCCATCTATGTTGGTGCCGTGGAGCCTGACTATGTAGTTAAATTCTCTTGACATTAAGTGAGATCTCCTTTAGTGTAACTAGGGGTTACTCGTTACATCTTATTAAAACGTTATGTTAAATAAAGGTGTGACATTCCTTTGGGCGTGGGACGTATTTTTAGGGTTAGTTTACCTTTATTCCACCTATTGTTGTCTGCGCTTTGATCTGGATCTGGATACTTTTACCTGTATAGTCACTAGTTTTCCCGATTTTTGATCGCGCCGTGTCTAGACTGTACCCCATGTCCGGTAGGTTGATGTCCAGTGCACCGATGCTGGTGTCAAAACTGACAGCATAGCCTATATCGTTTCCCGTAGGTACGTTTAACTCAACAAGCCCATTGGTGGTCTTGAAGTCGTGGACGCTGCTTGTCTGGGTTAGTGAAATGTCTATTGCTCCGTTTGTGGTCTTCATCGTGGATTCAGTTGTGGATATGGTTCCCCGTATTACACCGTTAGTGGTCTCAACGTCCAAGATGGTGCATATTATATCATTGACCCAGATCTCACCATTGGTTGTACTAATAATAATATCAGATTCAAGGCTCTCTGGAATATATATTTCCATGCCCACTGCGTAGTTTCGCCACTCAGAGAGAGCTAAAGGAAAACTCATAGATACTTCCTGCACACCTGCTACCAGCTCGTTACTTAGATCATACTGGAATTCGTCCAGCCGGGCCTCTGCTTCTTTGTTAGTGTTGCCTTTAGCTTTGATCTCCATTTCCCATTTTATCTCGTCTCCACCCCAAGAATAGACATCTATACCCCCGTTCACAGAATCAATGTCAAGCTCCATTGTGTCGCCTGTAACAGGAGTTATGAGGGTAAATCCCTGCGTCACCCGGTATGGAGCATTTGAGAACTCAGTGAATTCATCTTATATATTAACGATAAACCCGAATCCCTGCGTTAATACTGCCGCTAGGAATAATCCACCGAGTACCCCACCATAGATACCGGATATGGGGTGTTTGCGACCACTTCTTGAGAGTAATCCACTAAGTATCATCCCGATACCCATCAAGATAAGTAGGTAACTGAACGCCTCAAAACCCAATTCAATGTATTGGAATAGATACCATCCAATTCCTAATCCCAGTAAGAAGCCTCCGAAGCCGAGACCTGAATCAGACATACAACGATGCTGGTATGAAGCCTCTCTTTAAAACATATCTCGAAAAAGATAGAATAACAGGGATTATATTACTGAGGGGTGAGGCCAGAGCCTATTTTGAGGGGGTCTCATAATCAATTAACTCATGGCCTCATAGAAGAAATTATCTATGACTATTTTTCACTAGTGTCACTTTGAAAATAGGGGTGATTGGAACTTACTCGTTTGTTACAGGATCGCCATATGTGAGTAAGGTGATAGTGCTTTTCACGTTGTCGAGTCGTCTAACCTTATTGAAGACCACTTCCTTCACCTTGTCCATGGTCTCAGCCTCCATCTCGATTATGAGATCATATATCCCATATAGGCTATGGATCTTGGTTATCTCCTCTACACCTTCCAAGGCTTCGATTATTTTAGACTCTTGCCCGAGTTCCGAATTAAGAAGAACGAAAGCCTTCATTTATATCATATAAATCAACGCAGTACAGGAATATATGGTTTAAGCTCAAACAAGGTCTCCTTTTACAAAGAAGAAGCTGAGACCCGACATTATGGCAAGACATGTGAAAACCAGAAACGCGATCATATAACTACCTGTGACGTCAAATAGGAAACCAGCGAATACTGGGCCCACTACGTTTCCTATCATCCGGAATGGAGACATTATACCGCTCATCTGGGCATATTTTTTTCTACCAAATATGTCTCCACGGAAAGCCATGAGCAAAGGTATACACCCACCATAAGTTAACCCATAGATTATAACGAAAGCATAGACATGAAACAGGGTAAACGCGAAGGCAAACACCAGTACACCGATTCCCTGTATTATCATGGTTATAGCGATCAACTTCCTCTTCTCGATATAGTCCCCTAGGAAACCAAAGATGAGTCGGCCTGGTACGCTAATAGAGATCATTAATCCGAGTATGCTGGCTGCTGTTACTTCATCTATGCCTATGTTGATAAGGTGGGGTATTTGATGGAGTACAATGGAGCCCAAGAGAAAGGTACGCAATGATTCCGCTAATAGGAGCCGTCGGAAAGTGCCTGATTTTAATGCCTCCCGAGTGGTTAACTCGCTCTCTGACTCCAAACTGGTTTCCGAATCTTGGCCCAAAGGTAAAGGGGTATCACCGTCGGACAGTAACCCCATGTCCTCGGGGTAGTTCTTGAAGACAAGTACTGAGGGAAACCCAATGATCCAGAAAGTTAACCCGCTGTATACAGCAGTACTTCTCCACCCATAGAGTTGTATGGATTTAGATAATAGTGGAACAATAATAGCGCCGCCTACTCCGGCGGCTAATGCATAAATACTCATGGCT
>WJJC01000085.1 GCA_014729945.1 Candidatus Bathyarchaeota archaeon | reverse complement strand
TTAGTTAACCAGGTTTGGCTAGATCAAGCAGGTCTAAAAAAAGAAAAGGTACTCAATAGACATATGGCTGATATATTCCCCTCCATCATAGAAGCGGGGCGTCTTGATGTTTATAAGGAAGTTTTAAGAACAGGAGAGTCCAGAGAGTTACAGCACTGCATTCATCCAGGTGGAAAGGAAACCTGGTTCAATATACGTGTCTTTAAAGTAGGCGAAGGTTTAGGCCTAATCACTAGAGATATCACAAAAGAGGTCACTTACAGACAACGATTAGAGACCCTGCATAAGCATACGGTTATTCTTCAGAATGCTGATAATGAGGCAGAGATAGTTGAAAAAACATTTGGAATTTTAGTTGATGGTCTAGAATATGAAACTGTTGATATTATTAAATGTGAAGATGGTAAACTTTTAGACTTTCACACTACTACTCCGGAAACATTTGAAATACCCATAACTGGACCAGGGATCACAGCTAGAGCCTGTAGACTTGCTGAGTCACAGCTTGTCCAGGACACTTCTAAAGACCCTGATTATATCCTTGGAACACATGAAGCCCGGCATCGTTCTGAATTAGTGGTGCCAGTACTAATAGAGGGAAAAGTTAAGCTCCTTATCAACATAGAAAGTAAGAAGCCTTATTCCTTAACGCTGGAAGATAAAAAACTAGTTGAACTTTTAGCGGGGCATATTGGTTCACAATTAGAGTCATTAAAGCTTGAGTCTGAGCGAATTAGAGCTAATCTTGCTGAGGAGATGGAGGAGATGAAAAGTAAGTTTATGCATACTGCTACTCATGAATTAAGGACGCCTTTGACTAGTATGAAGGGTTTCCTTGAATTAGCCATAGATGAAGATGAACCCGAAGTGCTTCAAAGGTATTTGGATATAGTTTACCGTAATACTCAGCGTTTAGAGGCTTTGACTAATGATTTACTTGATCAGCAGCGGCTTGAGGAAGGTGGACTAGATATCAACCCTGTAAAGGTGGATCTGATTAAACTTGTCTCGGCTGTGGTCAATGACTTGGAGCCTATTTTAGATAAAAGGGATCAGAGGATTCAGGTTACGGTGCCAGAGAACGTGGTTATATTGGTTGATGAGATGAGGTTTCAAGAGATTCTCTTTAATCTCCTTGATAATGCATCAAAGTATAGTCCAGAGGGTTCTACTATCTGGTTATCAGCTAAAGTATGTGATGGAAGGCTTCAGGTAAGTGTTAGAGATGAGGGGATTGGCTTGTCTGAGGAGGATATCTCTAAGCTTTTCAAACCTTTCCCGGATATCGATAATCCAGTTGTCTCAGATCAGTCCGTTGGCTTAGGGTTAAGCATCTGTAAGGGCATAGTTGAACTCCATGAAGGAGAGATCTGGGCTGAGTCTCCTGGTCCGGGTGAAGGTTCTACTTTCTTTTTTACTATTTCAGAGGTTGATTTAGATTGAGTGTGATTCTTGTTGTTGATGATGAACCAGATGTATTGTTGCTTGTTAAGACCCAGTTAGAGTCTGAAGGGTTTCAGGTATACACTGCTGAATCAGGTAGAGAAGCTTTAGAGTTCTTAGATAAGAACAAGGTTGACTTGTTGATATTGGATGTTGTTATACCGGGTATGTCTGGTTTAGATGTTTTAAGGAAGATTAGATCCGGGGAGAAAAGTGGTTTACCTGTGGTGGTGTTTACTGCTCTTGGCCGTGAGGTGGATATGATGCTTAAACCGGAGAATGAGGCGGATGCGTATCTACGTAAACCATATACTAAGGAAGAACTTGTGGAGACTGTTCGGGGTCTATTAGAGTAGGTTTGTTATTTGACGGTATTTTATTTTTGATGCACTATAGTTATCTGTCTGTGAAATCATTGCCTTGAAGGCTTGTTTTCTATCTTTTTTCACATAGATAACATATGTGGCGTGTATTCTTTTTGCCCTGTTTTTCTCATCAGTGCCCCAGGTATAGTTTTCCTGTTTCAGGAACCCGTGTTTATGCAGTTTTGTTACTAGGCTGTTAGCTTCATGGTTGTTTATGATCTCTATTTCTACTTCAAATACTTCTACTGCTGCGTTTAATTGAGCAGTGCTAACGGTCATTTCTCTGCCTCCAGTCGCCATGCCTGGCAGTATCCACGGCGCCACCGGGTGCACCGTGTCTCCGCTATCTGCTGGACCTCGTTGAGCCATTGCCTCCACCGGGCTTGTTCACGGCTCCGGGACATTAGGACCAGGATATCAGCTCGTTCCTGCACCCGTCGCCTGGATGGTCTCCGGCTCTGCTGCATGTACTCGTGCTTCAACGCGGGGCTACCCATTAGGCACGCCTCCTGGTGGGGGAATCTATTTTTAGGCCTATGCCGAAACCCACGATAGCTCCACCAGCGAAGGGCAGATTAGCGAGAATAGTTCCCAATACGCCCTCTAGTTGACCTAGGTTTGATAGAGCTGTGTTTCTCCAGGTTTCCGGGCCTAGCCAGTCAACATTGATTATACCATGAGAATCCAGTGAGATGAATCCTATGGGAAATAGGAGTAGAATGAAAGAAACTATCTTGGCTATCTTCTTCAAGGCATAGCCGATACATAAACCGATGATGCCTCCTGCTCCTAGCTGGGTTATTAATGGCGTAAGATATGATACCTGCTCACTCATTCCCTGGCCTCCATGTCTCTGTTTTTCCCGACATCCGGGCTGGGGTTACTGGACATTTGTGGGGTTCCCGATTCCTGGTCCTCTAGCCATTCCTGGTATTCTTGTTCTAGTTCCCCGTATTCGTCTGTGTAGATGGGGCACTGGGTGCAGTCTGTGAGTGTGCAGAGGGTGCACTGGTCCCGTGGCCAGTAAGACCGCTCCCGGCGTTCTCTTAGCCTCCAGGGCATCACCTTGTCTCACCCTCCAGGTCATCCAGCTCGTATCTGAGCTCATAGCGCCTGTCTTTCTCTGTGCTCATACTGGTTTCCTTTAGCGGGATACGTGGATCTGAGACCATTCTCTGTAGGCTTTGCTCAAGTTCGTCCTCTGTCATGAGTTCCTCGGCTCTGGTCCAGCTCTGGAGAGCCCCGTGTCTGACTCCAGGGTAGTCATGACCTGGTTCATAGTCTATCCATTGCTGTGAGTCTTCTTGGTAGTCCTGGATTAGGAGAATGAGTCGTTGCTCTGGCGTGGTGAGGAGATCCCACCATTCTTGCTTGGTGTTTGATGTTTCCTGGTGGACTGGTTGCTGTTCTAGCGTGTGCTGCTGACTCATCTCAGTGCCTCCTCTCATATCGTATTCTGAATCCCTGCTCCTCAAGGCTGTAGAGACGCTTCTCGTAGCGAGTTAGCTCATCCTCTGTCATCAATATGATGTGCTCACCCTCACTCTTGCCGTGCATAACCCGGCCAGCTCTCTGAGCCTCCTGGCGTCTGGATCCATAGAGGAAATCATACTCTACAACGACGTCTAGGTCCGGCAGTGAGACACCTTCATCGGCGACGCGGGATGCAATAACTACACGGTTCTCGGTGAGGATCTCCATCCTGTTCCTGGTGTCACCGTAGACAAAGGGCACTTCTAGCTCTCTGCTGAGACGTTTCCCCTTGACTATGCTGTCACAGTAGACGAGAATCTTCCCCACTCTGCTGTCTATTATGCGTGTTACGTCTGCTTTCTTCTGTGACGCGGTGCTATAGAGGTAAACCCGGACATCTGGTTCCTGTACTACTCCGAGGCTGATGAGCTCCCTCCATTTGAGGCCAACCGGGAACCCTGTTAACGCGAAAATGTACTCAGTGCGTCCATCCTCACGGTATGGACTAGCGCTTAGCCCTATCCGGTATTTTGTGTCCAGCGTCGCGAGTTTACTGAATGTGTTTGAGGGGAGATGATGCACTTCATCGTAGATGATTAGTTTGTACTGGTTTTTCTGGTATTTCTCTAAATGGTGTGCTGTGATATACTGGTATGTTTGAACCTCCCACTCGTGGCTATGGATTGCGTTGTCACGTATTCGTTGTCTCCATTGTTCTCTGAGGGTTGCTGTGGGGACTACGACGAGTTTCTTTCCTTTGATACGGTTCCCCGCGTAGAGGCTGATATAGGTCTTACCTGCGCCGGGTGCCCAGAATACGCCTATGGCTCCATAGTCCAGTAGCTTACTCCATGCTCTTTCCTGGTAGTCTCTGAGCTGTATTGTGTCGGGGTCTGGTCTTAGGTCTGAGTCCATCACTGGCCTGGGTTCATATGGGAGCATCCCGTCGTCGATAAGCTCCGCGATGAGCTCGAACTCTTTGCCTTTCTGTATGTAGACCAGGTTATCGGTGTTAGGGACACTGGATCCGAGGTATTTTCTGTATTTTTCCTGGGCTTTCTCCTTCTCCTCAGGGGATACTTCAAGGGCTGGCGATAGGTCTCCACGGTCTTTCACTATTGCTTGAGATAGGTAGGGTTTCATACCGAGTCTGGCTTTCAGGTCGTGTGGTAGCGGCGCTATCCAGTCGATGTATTTGTTGACTATGAATATGTTGTAGCTATCTGTTTGCCGTTCAAGCCACCCTATCTGGAAGGGTAGGAACCTTGGGGCAATGACCCAGTACTCGTTACTTGCTTTCGGGAGTATAACGTAGGGTTTCTCCGCGAAGGCCGGTAGGTGTTCAGTGTTGAGTTTTTCGAAGCTGATTCTCTGTGTCATGAGGTCAAGGAGTCTTGTTTGGCTTGACGAGATTTCTTCCTCTATTTCCTCTACGAGGGTTCTTGCCTTTGACCAGGTTTTTTCAAGTTCTTCTAGCCTCCCGTTTGCACCGCTCATGCCTGGGCCTCCTGGAATAATTCAGGATAGTCATCAAGGTAAGAGGTGTCAAGGTGGCCTCTTCCATACTTCTCCCGTAGATACTTGACCCGGCTTGGTCTCCAGAGCATGTATTTCAGTCTGTTTCCCTTCGCCAGGTTCACATAGTCCGGTGGCTTCACCTGGAACACCCACTCTGCGATTGTGGTGCCTTTGACCCATGTGTAGCCTCCTTTCCCACGTGGAACCCCGTGGTAGAGTATCACCTGGTCTGGTTCATTGCGCAGCTGCATTAGTGGCGTGGTTTCCCTT
>WJJC01000014.1 GCA_014729945.1 Candidatus Bathyarchaeota archaeon | reverse complement strand
TTTCATTTCAACCACAGGTGAACCCGAAACATTCACTAAGTATAAGACAACAACTCAGATAATAAATCCATGTACCAGTAAATCAGTTTAAACATCTACAGAAAACAGTCCTAGAAACCTATTATTCACTTAACAGGGGATACTTAGATATTAAAAATACATCCAGACTTAATCTCCCTGACTTTATCTCGTATACGGGATATACTATCAACCGGATCAGCATAGCTTTGATACATGTTAGCATATACGCTACCAGCTATCACTTCAGTGACTCCAGCATCCATGAAAAACCAAGCATGCCTAGCAGTAGAGACACCAAAACAAGCCAGCAATAAAATACAAGTAAATAATAAAACCATATTCAAGATAACATCTCCAAGAGAATAGACCCCATATTGGCTGCTTGTTTATATCCCACCAAATCTAATAGACCCAGAGGCTGGATAAGTTGGAGCGATTTAATTATAATTCCCCGAATATAGAGTCAAGAAACATCATAATACTCATAGTAATACTACTCATTGCATTCATCGGCTTCCTGAGCGTCGGCAGAATAAACGTAGGCCAAGTAGCCGTAATCCAAGACCCAATACTAGGAAGAACAACCGTAGTAGGCACAGGTGAAAACGCGCAATACTACTTCAAACCACCATGGACAAGCACATCAACCGTATACATCGCAACCGACAGCGTCAACATGCGGGCAGAGGGCAGAGAAACAGGAGACTTCCCCGCCGTAGAGAGCCTGACACAAGACGGGCTACGCGTCTACGTTGACATAACCGTCCGATGGACTATAAAACCAGAAGGAGTACTACAATTATACCGAAACTATCCGAGGTTAGACTGGAAAGACAAGGCAATAATCCCCATAATCAGAGAGACCATAAGAAACGAACTCGTTGACTATACCGCCATACAGACAATAGAACAACGAGAATCCGTAGGCATATCACTCCGAACCAACCTCGTAAAAGCCTTCCAATCAGAGGAAACCCTAGTAAACTCAGTGCAGATAGAAGCAGTTAACATCCGTAACTTTGTCCTACCAGACACTTTTGTCAGGTCAATAGAAGCTAAACTAGCCGCAGAGCAGCTGAGCATAGCTGCAGAATTCAACAAGACACGACAACTAGTCCTAGCTAATGCAACAGCTCAGTCAGCCATAATAGAGGCTGAGGGATTATCCCGATCAAGACTATTACTTGCTAATGCCTCAAGAGACGCAATTAAAATACTAATAGAAGCAAACCCCGAACTCGACCCAACAACACTAACACAACAATACCTATACCTGGAGACCCTCAGAGATATCTCAGAGTCAGGAAAATCACAGTTCCTAATAATACCCGAGGAGAGCCAATACATACTACCCATAAAATAATCCTCCTAAAAACCAAAGATTACCATAAATAACAAACTCATCACACCCCAAACAACTATGCAGATCCACCACATCAACACCATGTTTTCTCAGCGCTTCTATGATATTAATCAAAAGTAGGCCTTAGAATCTAATCTTTTATAAAAAAATCATACTTAAATCCGAAAGTTTTGTGATCGGGTTATAAGACCCTTTTATGGTTTTCATGTGATTACTTTGATTAACGATTCTATTTTTTCTCTTGGTTCTTTGGGTTTCGGGTCTTTGCCTTGTCCGATGGGCAGTATCGCCTCCAGTCTGAATCCTTCCTGCGGGGGGTGAGCTTCTTCCACGTACTGGGTGTTGCTCGGGGTGTAAGTCACTGTGTTGAGATCCTGTTCTTCCAGCGCCAAAAGCAGGTAACCTATTGCTAACCAGACTGACTCAGTGGAGTATGGAACACTGTTTTTAGAATATACCATGAGCAAGACCGGTGCTTCTTCCAGGTAGGGTTTTTTCCAGTTGATCTTGGACTCGTTGAGCCATTTCTCCCAGTCTCCTGTGACTTTACTGTAAAACTCTTTTTCTCCTCGTTCTGAGGCTTTTCTTATCTGTTTTTTAAGCTGTTGGTTGGTTATTATGATATATCTCCACCCCTGATAATTAGCCCCAGAGGGTGCTTCTTTGGCTACTTCTATGGCTTGTTTGACGTGTTGTATGTTTACTTCCTCTTTTTTGAATACGCGTGTGGTTTTTCGTCTCCGTGCTAGTTCCAAGGTTTTCATATATATGTGAAGATCTGACTTTTATTATAAATAAAATGGATAGGAAAAACTACCCATTACGTCTTTGGCATCACAATTTTTTCTTAGAGAAAATATATAACAATACTTGTAATTATTTTATCCAATATCTAGAATCAATCATGAAAAATAAATGATTAGGGTATTCTGTAGTGTTAGATGTTTTATAGCGCCTCTATTTTTCGTAATGTTTCCTCAAACATTTTTGGGAAAGCCTTTTTCATACTAACTCCAGGAACACCAATCCATTCAGGGTTAATACCTTCGGATTCTAAAAGAGACATAAACTCCTCCATATAGACACCTCTACCTTCCACAAAATCAACGGTATCAGGCCACTTCCTATCCTTTGGATCAGTGCCAGGTTTCCACCTTGCAACATAATCGATACCACATGAGGGACTTGCCTCAGCACCAATCACAGCAATGATCTCTGCACCATTCTTTACAAATTCCTTTAACTGCTCGACTTCTGCCTTAGCTTGACTTCTATAATTCTCTCGGATACGCGGCTTATCATAACTGTCTTTAGGCATTGGTTGCCTTTCTATACCATGTAATCTTGTTTCAGGGCATCGCAGTTGAACGAAGCCAACACCTTGTTTAATCGCTTTTTGTACTATGTCTTCTTCCAATCCCGGATACTCTGCTAGGTTATCTTCTAGTGAGTGCACGTTAAGCATACAATGGCAAAAAACAACTATCTTATTACTTCTCTTCGTCATTTAACCCAAAAAACAAGACTAATAGATAAAATGGTTCTGGACAGATACACCTATCCATACATGCTTCTCCCATATGTTTTGGAATTAAAATCAAACAAATTATTAGTCTAATCTAGTAAACCGATAGTATCCCCTGTGGTATAATACCCTAAAATATATTGAAACCAGGTAAATATTTGCCTTTAACAAGTCTATAACATACTTGAATATTAATTTACAAATATATGATACGATGATTTGACTCACCGTTTATCTAAAAAATAAGTACCACATCTTGGGGAGAGGTTTATATTAAGAGATCCAGTCTTGAAAGTAGTTTGAAGGCTGCTTTATTCGATATCGGAGCCGGTACACTAGACTTTCTACTATATGAATCCAATAAAAATATCGAGAACTGTGTAAAGATGGTTCTACCATCACCCCAAGGCACCCACGTATCAAAACTAGAAGAGATAACCAATGAAAACAAGGACCTCTACATTGACGGATACACGGTTGGAGGCGGCGGACTAGGCAACGCAGTCAAACAACACATAAGTAAAGGACTGCAAGTCAACATGACCCCATCAGCTGCCTACAGCATTAGAAACAACCTATCCGAAGTAGAAAAGCTTAGAGTAAATATAGTTGACCAGAAACCAGAAAACTGTAAACAATTATCATTAGATGAACTACGACTCCCGAGCATCGAAAAAGTACTGAATAGTTTCAATGAATCATTAATGGATGTTGATGTATGCGGAGTATCAGTAAAGGATCACGGCGCTGCACCCGCTGGCATAAGTAACAGGGTCTTTAGAATGGAAAACTATAGAAAAACCCTGAAGAAGGATAACCGGTTATCAGGTTTCCTCTACAAGGCCCCAAAAGTACAAGAGTACTATCTACGTATGAACGCAATTGTTGATGCAGTTAGGGATACAATGGGACCAGTACCGGTCTATCTACTGGATACAAGTATCAGCGCATTAGCAGGCTGCTTAATGGACACCAGAATAATTAACAAGGATCCTGTGCTTGTCGTAAACATTGGGAACGGGCACACAGTCGCTGCTGTTGTCTCCGAGGATAGGATCTATGCGTTCTTTGAGCACCATACAAGTATGCTAGATCAAGAAAAATTAGAGTACTACCTGAAGAAGCTGTCTGAAGGTAGTTTAGAGAGAGTGGAGGTCTTTGAGGACGGGGGGCATGGCTCTGTCACTATTATGGATCCGCCCGGTTTCTCAGGCATAGAGAGGATAGCTGTGACAGGTCCTAAGAGGAGGCTACTAGAGGGATCAGAGCTGGATTATATTGAGGCTTCACCCGGTGGGGATGTGATGATGACAGGCACCCTCGGATTGCTAAAAGTCATACAAGATAAATAGAACAGATTTCATAATTCTAAGAGACCAGTAACACTTTTTCAAAATTCACCGGGTCTTAACATACGTGTTACACTAGACGGCATGTTGATTGTCTCGCACAATAACCTACATGAATTTTATTGAGATTTGGATATTATGGAAAAAGCTCTAAAGAAAAAAAGAAAGCTAAAGTAAAAAAACATACATATGGAAAAAAGAAACCAAGCTAGCGAACCGGGTAAGCAATGGAGACAGCCAAATCAAAGCTAAAACCAAGAACATGGAATATAATCCCTAGACCAAGTGGTTAACTGGTTTCTGGTTGATTGTATGGTAGGTATATATTGAATGACGCTCCTTCCTGTTTATTATTTTCAACAGAGATAATACCATCATGAGCCTCTACAGCCCGTTTACAGAAAGCTAACCCCAGCCCCGTTCCATTGGGCTTAGTAGTATGGAACAACTCAAATAAAACAGGCTCAACACTGGAATCAATCCCAGTCCCATTATCCGTAACAGACAATAAAACAGAGTTAACCCGTCTCTCAACACGCACCGTGAGCTCTCCCCCCATAGGCATAGCGTCAACAGCGTTAGATATCAAATTATCAAGAACACGCCTAATCTGCACAGGGTCAACCTCGATTAATCCAAGCCCAGGATCAACATCAACACAGACAATGATATCATCAGGAATCCGGTTCGACTCAACAGACTGCTTAATAATAACCCCAATATCCGTTGGAAACTTCCTCACAGGCGAACGCTTGGTCAAGTGCTGAAGATCCTCAAGTATCTTAATAGCATAATTAGCGCTATCTTCAATCCGGGGAAAAAAACTCTCCCAGCTACCTGGATCATTTTTCAATATATAGATACTATTAACAATTGATTGAAGAGGACTCCGCAAATCATGACCCATCATTGAGATAACCTTACCAGCGGTTACCAACCGCTCATTATCCAACAATTTCCTAGTTCTCTTATTAACAAGCTTCTCCAATCGCTCTACCTCAAACATCCTGCGAATAGCCGAGCTTATCTGAATAGACAAGATTTCAACAAGATTAATATCCTGACATGAGACCATGGTCGAATTTTTATTTTTAACACATAGAACACACTTAACCGTATCATCGATCGTAATAGGCACAGCCAACATGATCCGATTTACCCCATGATCCATTGATTGCCGAGTTGATTGCCCAGAGAGAAATACTTCAAGAACAATATCCGGCAACCCCTCACACGTAACACTTCTCTCTGAATCAGCCAAGATTAACGAGAAACCATCCTGTTTTCTCGTGTAAAACCTGCCGCTATTGAATCCAAGTGTCTCATTCAATAACCTGAACCCAATCCGAGCGATCTCCCCAATGGATCTCGCTTGATCCAATTCAATAATGTGATGAAGCAACGCCTCTAACCTTGTCTCATATTTGACTCTCTCAGTAATATTTTCAAAACTTACAACTATTCGACTATCAGATAGGGGAAAAGCAGATATCCGCAAATATTTATCCCTGCCATTCTCATTAAAATGAAATCCATTAGACCTATACGGTTTATCCAATTTGATACAATTAATTAGAACCCCTTTCATATCAACGCCTTTCCTACTACCCCATATATCAAGATACTCGCTTCCAAGGGAATCTTCTATACTGACACCTGTTAACGCCTCAGCAACAGAGTTACTATAAGTAAGCACCAGTCTATCAGGCTCCATAAACTGATAGATAAACAGACCCGAAGGAAAATTCTCTATAAGCTCCGAGCTAGTGTTCCATGACGCCCTGAGCTCAGCAACGGCCCTGTTTTTCTCCACAAGATTCTTTATACGCTTGGCTAGAACACGAAAATGACTAATATTAGGCTCTTTCCTCTGGTAGCTATCGATTCCCATGGCATATGCTTCAGCGCTTACCTCATCACTTCCTCTTCCAGTATATAGAATGAAGGGAATAGCATGATTCTTCTTCACTTCGACAGCAAAATCTATTCCAGTCATCTTGGGCATAGAATAATCAGACAATATACAATCAAAACTAGGTAGATCAAGGTTTAATGCATCTACAACAGATAACTGCGAGAAGATCTCGATGTTGGTGGCATAATCCTCGATATAGTGTTTTGTAAGCATTAGATGTGAGTTTTCGTCATCCACGTGTAGGACCTTAATAGTTTTATTTGAATTGTCGCGGTGAAAGCTATAGGTCATTCTAGGTGCTAAGCTGTTTGTATATGTTTAATCTCTTATCGAAATAGACTATATTGATACAAGTGAGGTAAATTATAGAATATAGTATGTATATTTTTTTGATATAGAAAACATGTATTGGTATTTATGGAAAAAAGGAGAGAAAAAAGGTTTATTTGATGTAATAAATTTTGCCTGGTTTCGCGGCGTCTACCGTACGCTCTTTTTCAGAATCATATTCCTTCTCATCCTCACTACTGTCTTTCTTTAGTGTTTCACGGTACCACATTATTTCTACACTCATTTGTGATCATCCCATCATAAAGAAACCAATGGTAAATACTTAACTTACATAACATAAAGAGAAGTTATTAATTAGATATAATATATAGAAACCCTGTAATTAGATAAACTAATCATCTTCTTCATAAAAAAACAAGCTACATATAATCAATTAAAAAACGAATAACCTAATCCTCGTACCTAAAAATTTTGCAGGAGAAATGAGAAAAAAGAAACAACAAACTATACCTTCCCAAAGATGGGAAATCCATTAAAAATATGACCAAGAAAAAGGCTTCATTTGCACAACCTGTAACGATAAATACACATAGCACCGAAATAATCAACTAAAATACGGTAAGAATATGATCAAACTTATAACCCCAAAAATAAGCGCAATATAAAACGAGTTGTAAACCATTGAACAATAATAGAACCCTACTAGTAGTCGGAATAATCACAGCTGTAATAATCATACCAACGGCAATCATATGGAGAAACTATAACGGACTAGTATCAGCCGAGATCCAAGTAGAAAACGAGTGGGCACAGATACAAGTACAATACCAACGAAGATACGACCTAATCCCAAGAATAGTAAACGCGACAAACCTCTACATCAACTATGAACAAGAACTATTAACAGACATAACACAGGCCCGCAGCCAATGGACAAACAGCCTAAACACCCCCATAGATGAACAGATAACAGCATCAGAAAACCTAGACAATGTCTACGACAGACTACTCGCAGTAGTAACAGTAGAAGACTACCCGGAACTCCAGGGAAACCAACTAGTACTAGGCTTAATCGATGAACTAGAAGGCACAGAAAACCGCATAGCAGTAGCCAGACAAAGATACAACGAAGCAGTCACAGATTACAATAAAAAAGTAAGATTGTTCCCTGGGAACATCGTAGCCAACATGTTCGACTTCACACAGAAACCATACTACCAAGCAGGACAAGGCACAGACCAGCCTCCAAATGTCCCATCATAGGTGAAAACACCTGAAAAAACCCCTCATCGCGTTAATTCTAATCACAATACTAACACCCAGCCTTACATGCATAGCACAAAGACCTGGATATGTCTACGACTATGCACATATACTAACAGAAATAGAGATCGAAGCACTAGAAGACCTATGCACACAAATAGACATGAACACCACAAACGAGATAATCATAGTAATACTTGAAAACCTGGACAATTATCAAGGCAGCATTGAGGCAGCGAAACTAGAGTACTATAACGAGAAAACCCTCGACAACATAGTCGGCATAGGTAAAGAGGGAAAAGACAATGGCGTATTGATACTAATCGCGTTTAAAGAAAGAGAATGGGCATTTGAAACCGGGTACGGAGCCGAAGGGTATCTAACGGATAGTGAATCAGGCAGAATAGGTCGAGAGGTCATAACCCCGTATTTTCAAGAAGATGAGTATTATACGGGTTTATTCATCACCATAGCAACCATAGGAGAGGAAATGGGCTACGACTTGGAGGCCTTCGATCCTGTAAAAAATGAACCTCCTGATCCAAGTCTATTCGATATTCTCCTGGAAGACCCGCTGACACTTGTGTGGTGGCTCCTAGGATCAGGCGGAGATTACGCGATAATAATCCTAGTTTTACTTGTCATATCAATCATAGCCCGTTATCTTCTAACGGGTGGCTTAGGTGGGGGAGGCAGAAGCGGCGGCGGAGGCTCAAAAGGCCGATGGTGAAAACACGCTAGTTCGATTCAAGACCATCCATAACCCGACTTTGTGCGAGACGCTTTACCTAATCACAGGCAACCACCATCAGACACAAAGAGTAGAAGGAATCATCCTAACCCGGAGCCCTATTTAGACCAATAACACTTGTATACATCCCAATAATCCATACTCTGAGACACCGGGACAAGAATCCTGCACATCAAGCCAATAACCCATAGCTCAAGTGGATCATCGAAATACAGCTCCATCCTGGGTTATACTACCATACAGTATTTATCCTTACACTACATATCATATATCATGGATAAATGGAAGTACCTCAAAGAAGTAAAGAAAGAAAAAACCGAAGAATTTTGCAAGAACTATACGAAGAAACACCCCAAACAACTATGCAGATACGCAACAGCAACATCAAACAACCCAGGCATGGTCGCCATATACACCAAAGAAAAAACCAGCAAGCCCACATAAACACAGAACTCCTAACTAAACCCCATCCACCCAATACACTACACACCAACAGAACACGATAATATACGGGTATGAAAACCCATTGAGTGTTATTGTATTTGCTCTAACAGTAATGAGGTCCAACTTCTAACCCGGGACGGATCAATGTTCCTGTACTGAGCACAGGAATTCACCAAATCTGGTAACGAGTCAATACTCTTATGACAGAACCCCAAGTCGAATTCATCAATTAATTCCTTCACTATTTGAGGATCAAGTATTTGCTCTACAACAGCATTAACTGGTTTAGGATCAAGGAGACTAATCAGGTCAGATCCATCTTTGACTATCTTTGCCTCAAGCCAAGCAACACGCTCGGTTCCAAGCACAGCCCTACCGACTTCAAGGTCATACTGTCGATCCCTTAATGCTTTGAGTTTATATAGAAACAATAGTGACTTTACGGGTATTCTTGCTTCAAGATTCTGCCCAAGGGATACCTCGGTTAAGAACCCGGGTCGCCCACACAGCGAATATGGAAGAACCTTCGCAGGGTCTTCATGGAAAACCTTGGGATCGTTTTCGTAGGTACATGCATCAATCTCCATGTAACCTACTACAAGTTCATCTCTGTAGATTGGTTTACGGAAGGAGGTTCCTAGATAGGCTGGTCCAGTGGTTACCGCTTGATAGTCTCTTTCTCTTTCAAAGCCCTCTAATGTCGCGTCAAATAACCCACCCATACTAGGACCAACAAGGTCAATGTCTACAGATCCTAGGTAGGGGTTATAGAGGTAGACTGCCCAGCCTCCGATTATTATTGGGATGGGTCCTTGGTGGTGGAACCATAATAATAGGTCTTGTAGCTCTTGGTAGCTGTGTTCTGCTAGTAGGTTTCTTGTTTCCATATTGTGGCCCTGTAGTATTTTATTGCGGCGTCTCTGCCTACTCCGCTTGAGTAGAGGTCGATTATTACCTGTATTTTGTCGCAGATATGTATGTCGTGGATTATTGTTTTGTTTTTCATTATGTCGAGGCGGTCGGGTTTGAGGATGACTATGGGTACGACACCTTCTCCTTGTTCGATATTTAATAAAGTGGTTAGGTTGTTAGTATAGATTTGTACTGTGGGATAGTTGATATGGTACTCGTAGAGGTGCCTTAGGGCGCTGTAACCTGTGAATGCGTATTGTATTTGATTTCTAATGCAGTAATGATGTAGGGTGTTTTCTGTTTCTTTTATTGTTGATGTTGGTAGTTTGATGGTTTTTTGTACAAGTTTTTTCATAGGCCTGTCCATGCTTATTTTTTCAAGTAGTTTAGCATAGTTTTGTAGTCTGGTTTTTCCGTATTCGATTTTTACTATATCCAAGTCTGATAGGTAGTGTAGAACCTCGTTTACGTAGCCTATGGCTACGTTGGTGGATTGTGAGACCTCTGTCTGGCTAGTGACTTGATGTAGTAGTAGATATTTTGCTACTTGGTATGATTTTTTTGCTTTGAGGTTCAACCTGTATTGTTGTCTTCTACCCCAATTATATGATTTTCGTTTTTTACCGAGATTCTCGGTTTTTACCGAAAATTCTATCTGGTTATATACCCACCAAAAAAACACTACCCCCACTGGATGCAACAAAAGGTGCTTATGTTACATTGAGAATATTTTTAGCCCAAAACTAGCCCTAGGAACCCTTCTCTATTGTATTACACCCCATGAGGCACTACCTGCCAACCAACCACCCAGAACACCCCAAACAGGCGCATAATACAATGAGCAACATAAAGCAATGGAAAGAGATGGTGCACAAATGCGCACGCGTAATCATTTCACTCGTAGATTGGAGTAAAACCCAATATGCTTGTTACGTGAAAAGCGGTTTATCCTGTTTTTCTATTGATAATCATTCTCATCTTCATATCCTTATCAGGGTAATCTATCAAACCATCAAACAAAGAAACCCAATCTATAGAAGAATTACTAAAAGTGTTTTCAAGCTCAGCTTCAATCCTCTTAGACTCCCAAACAATCACACATAAAACACCACCAATCCTTAGCTCCTTCATAACACTCCAAAGAAACCCTATCTCCTTTACCCGATCCCGCTTGTAAAAATGAACCATACTGTCAAGTAAGACAATATCCACATCATCATCAATCATATACTCATACATATCTGCAACAACGCCAACAAGATTCAATCCTTCACTTTTCGCAGTCTCAACCATGTCTGATATTCCAACTTTTGAAACATCAACACCTGTTACTTTATACCCCATTCTTACTAAGGCAAGGGAGTCTCTTCCTTGTCCACAACCAAGGTCTAGTACGTGTCCTTTTGGTTCATAGTTTTGAAAGAATGAAACGAGTTCGGGGCATGGTTGTCCAAAATAGAATGGTTGCTCGTAGTGTTTATCATAGTTTGACATAGAAAATCATTGAAACCGTAAAATAATATGCTAACTAATTAATTAAATAGAATATCATACTTTGTTATACTGCGAGAAATTCAACCTACCTGTTACATGAAAGATATATCTGAAATTATAGTTTTTTTAAAAAAATTATTTGGGGTTTGGGCCCTGGGCGATCTTATTATTTGGATAACTTGACCACTCGGTGAAGCATCCCTCATAGATCTTAACCCTAGGGTATCCTAGCAGATGCTTGAAAATAGTAAACTCGTTGGTAGCCTCCCTTCCAGTTCCACAGCTACAGATCACAGTCTTATCCTCAGTAGCTCCAGCTTCCTCAGCAAGTCTCTTTATCTCTTCAACTGGTTTCAACTGGGCCTTGTTATTATCGGTCATCAGGCTAGCCCAGGGTAAATTTACAGCACCCGGAATATGCCCACTCTTGATCTATGGCCCTGATTCTCCCGTGTACATGCTTCCCGGTCTCGCAGCCAATAGAATCGTGCCATCTTTCTCTAGATGGTCTTTTACTTTCTCCATACTTAGATAGTAGTCTTCTTGTAGATCTGGTTTGAAGTTGCCTTCTTTGTATTTGGGAAAGACCTGTGATGTCTCACGGTCCTCGCTAATCCATTTGTCCATTCCGCCGTCTAGCAGATAGACTTCTTTGTGCCCCATTCTCATGAGTGAGTAGGCCATCATGCATTGTTCTAGTCCATCGCCCCATTTCTTGAAGCCGCCTTTAGCAGTATATACTACTACTGGGACATCGTTGTCTAGTCCTGCTCTGTTGAATAGTTTTGCCGCCATTTCTGGCGTGATGTACTATGCTGGTAGGCCTTGGGTTGGTGCTCTTAGCGTGCTCTCATTGAGGAAGTGGGCCTCAGGGAGGTGTGTCATAAAGTAATCGTGTACATTGGGTTGTGTGTCTAGAATCGTAAATTTATCTAGGTTGTTTTTAAGGTATTTTGTTGATACCCCATTTGAGTTTACCGGTTCCATATGGATTGTTATCTGTTTTCATTGTGAGACTACATAGGTTGCATTATTTATAAACAGGATAAAATAAATCCTAGTTGAATTTTTCAATATACGAATGAAAAGCAAACGCATTGTTACATGGAAGTAGAATAAAATCTATGCAAGTGTAATAGATTGGGAATATATGTATATGAAAAATATTACTAACTGAGAAAATCAGACCCGAGTGAACGCACCCGCGGGCCAATCATCTGCCTTTCACACCTTTGGCTATACGGTCGCCGACTTCCTTATCGATGCTGCGCCAGTATTCAAAGGCCCTCTTTAGCACGGGCTCCGAGACACCGTTTTTCAAATGCCCAACCACATTAGAC
>WJJC01000084.1 GCA_014729945.1 Candidatus Bathyarchaeota archaeon | reverse complement strand
CACCTCCAGCTTGGAGACAACCAGATAGGTATCACCCGTATACACTTGGAGGAGGATCCAGCCAAACTGATGCATGTTGGTGGCAGTATAACCAATGCACGTGAAACTCTGATAGATTATAACAGGGCAGGTGTGCCACTTGTGGAGATTGTCACGGAGCCGGATATAGGGTCCACTGAAGAAGCTCGAGATTTCCTGAAAAAACTCTCACTTATCCTTGAACACCTAGGGGTCTTTGATCCTAGTGGGGAGGGCTCCTTAAGAATTGACGCTAACGTGAGTGTTGAGGGCGGTAACCGTGTGGAGGTCAAGAACATAACGGGTTTCAGAAACGTGGAGAAAGCATTAAACTATGAGGTTGTCCGGCAGCGGAGCGCCGTGAACATGGGGTTACCCGTGGTTCGGGAGACACGGCACTTCGACGCTGAGACCGGGGTTACAAGTTCTCTAAGGTTGAAAGAGGAGGAAGATGATTATGGTTATATCGCTGAACCTGATCTACCTCAGATACATATACCCCTGGATTGGGTGCGACGGCTAACCGAGTTCATGCCGGAACTACCGGACCAACGTATAAATCGTCTGGTTGATCAGTATGGAATCACCAAGTTTCAGTCGGAAATCATTGTTAACGAGGGCATAACTATGAGTGATTTCTATGAGGCTTCTTGTAGAGTCTACCATGATCCAAGAATAGTGGCAAACTGGCTGGTAACCTATATCCTGAAGAGTCTTAACTATGAGGGGCTGAGTCTGGAGGAGAGTGGTTTAACACCCGGGACCTTTGTGGAACTTCTTGAGCTAATAGATGAGGGAACCATCAGTGAACGGCTAGCAAAGGAGTTGGTGAAAGAATACGTTAAGACCGGGAAATCACCCAGACTGCTGGTTGAGGAGAAGAGTCTAGCTTTACTCCCATTGAATGAATTACGTGTCGTAGTGTTGGATGTGGTGGATGAGTTCCCCAAGGCGGTATCGGATTACCGTTCAGGTAAGACCAAGGCAGCGGAGTACCTTATCGGGCAGGTCTTGCGCAAGGTAAGGGCACGGGCTTCGGCTAACGTTGTTAGAGAATTGGTGTTGGAGGCGTTGAGAGAAGAATAAGGATCCTTTTCATTATCCTGTAATGCTGTCTCTGGTTTGGTCTCCTAGATGATACTGAAAACTGTTATTTGTAATATATTTGTTAAATCATATATTTTTTTATTCTTATTTTGTATTGTATAGTTAAGTTTTTATATTGTTTCTAGTATATTTCCCAAAACATGCCTTGGTAGCTCAGTAGGTAGAGCACCTGCCTGTTAAGCAGATGGTCAGAAGTTCGAGTCTTCTCCAAGGCGCCACTCAAACCAACAGCGGCATTATCTCCCCCCTTTCCGAAAAAAATCTCGCCTGAATAAACCTAGGTTAGCCACTAATATTAAGAATAATGCTCCGCGCTTAATAAGAGCATATTTTATTAAAAGAATCCATGTAATGACTCCCTTAAGTATTAATTATATTTAAAAAAGTACCTATTCGCTATATTATACTGTCTGTTTTACTGTGTTTTCCTCTTCGCGGCACTTAGGGCACTCCAGACGCTGATTATATCCATGAGGGTAATCAATAATGATGCCGTGTTTGGGGCATTTAAAAGCGTAATGAGGTATCGACTCCTTCCATCCTTCCTTGAATCTGTCTTCCACATAGACGTATCCATTGAGCTGTAGTTTCAACCTCTCGATAAGTCTGATACGGGGATCCTTCTTATCACTCATAGTTATACGCCCAGTCCTATGATCCCTTTTTACTGTGCAGTATATATTAAATATGTGTAGTCTTGATGCGTACACACAGTATCTATTTTAAGAATAGATTATAGAAGATCCAATACATCATTCACCAGACCTAGTTCCCTTGGTTTATCCAGTATCTCAACGCGTCATAAGCCGTGGCCAGTGCTTCACCAAAATACTTCAAAAAAAATGAAAACTCATTTTATAGTTCTATCATGGGATCAGTGCACTCTTTTCCCTTCAGATGACGCAACTAGAATACCTTTCTTATCCATGAACTTCTTATTAGCGATGTATGGTCTGAGCCGATCAATAAAGGTCTTCATAGGCCCCGGGGGTCCATAGAAGTACACCGGTTTACAGAATATAATGAGATCAGACTTATACAATGTATCGTATATCTTTTCATGTCATCACATTAAACACAGACAAGATCCCCTTTCTTGCACGATCTGCAATCAACAAATGGTCTGATCTTAGTCATGGAGATAATGCTTCTCGACAGTATACCATTTATCATTTCAAGTATCAAAGCCACGAGAATATCTGTGTTACTACCTTTACGTGGACTACCCAAAAGTGCAGTGATCTTCGTATACGTGAAAAAAGAGTTGACAGATTAAGACCAGCTATCGTTACTCTTATGTCCCGCCACACGTGTTTTCATGATATGAAATTCAACTCTCGTCGCAGTCCAGTATACGGAACACATGGAATGGTGGCAAGCAGCCAGCCTCTAGCATCAATGACCGGAATCGAGATTCTCAAACAGGGCGGGAACGCAGCCGATGCAGCCATCGCAACGGCAGCAGCACTTAATATGACAGAACCATGCAGCACAGGTATCGGAGGAGACGCCTTCTGCCTCTTCTTTGACGCTAAAACAAAGGAGATAAAGGGCTTGAACGCTAGTGGGAGAGCTCCGTCAAGGCTAAGCCTAGAATATTTGGCTGAACAAGGGATAACTGATAAGCTGTCTCCAACGAGTCCCCACACGGTTACTGTGCCGGGTGCGGCTGCTGGATGGGTTGACACTATTGAACACTTCGGAACAATGACCATGAAGGAGGTCCTAGCACCTGCCATCAAGCTGGGTGAAGAAGGGTTTCCGGTCAGCCCAATAACAGCTAGGTCTTGGAAACGAGGCATACCTAAACTCAGGAACGGTCCCCACTACGAGGAGATGCTCAAAGACGGAGAAGCCCCCCGGGCCGGTGAGATCATGAAAAACGAGAACTTGGCTCGTACCTTCCGTGAGGTGGTGAAGCATGGTAAAGCCGGATTTTATGAGGGGAGGATCGCGGAGCAGATCGTCAAAGTACTGGAGCCCATGGGTGGTGTCATGACAGTTGAGGACTTGAAGAACCATTATAGCACCTTTCCGGACCCGATAACCACGAACTATAAGGGATTAGATGTATATGAGATACCTCCAAATGGTCAGGGGATCACGGCGTTAATTGCGTTGAACATTCTTGAGGAATATGATTTCACAGGTATACCCCATGGCTCCACAAAACATCTTCATACATTAATCGAAGCTATGAGATTGGCTTTCGCTGACTCACGCTGGTACGTAGCGGATCCCGATGTAACTAGAGTACCAATACAGGAGTTAATCAGCAAAGAATACGCGGATAAAAGGAGAACGTTGATCGACCCAGAAAAGGCAACTATAGATGTTGAACGGGGGTCCCCGGTGACTGGCTCGGATACTGTTTACTTCTGTGTCGTAGATGGAATAGGAAACGCTTGTAGCTTCATCATAAGCAACTACGCTGGATTTGGTACAGGGATCATACCCAAGGGGTGTGGATTCACTCTACAGAACCGTGGCTACGGGTTTAGTCTGGACCCGGAGCACCCCAACAGACTTGAACCCAAAAAGCGCCCATATCACACCATAATCCCTGGAATGCTATTGAAAGATGATGAACTCTATGCTCCTTTCGGTGTAATGGGGGGCTTTATGCAGCCACAGGGTCACACGCAGGTGGTGGTGAATATGGTGGACTATAGGATGAATCCACAGGAAGCCTTGGACGCTGGAAGATTCTGCATATTGGACGGCACCAGCGGTGGTAAAGTGCATATCGAGGACGAGATCAGCGTAGAAGTCATGAGTGAGCTAACCGGAATGGGTCACGAGGTTGTGCCTTGCAGTGGCTGGAGGCGTGGTTACTTTGGCAGGGGACAAATAATATACCGAAATCCGGATACCGGTGTCTTAACCGCTGGCAGTGATCCCCGGGCTGATGGATGCGCCATCGGCTGGTAATACCAGCTACCGTTACCTCTAAAAACCATTATCTGGTGTGATTCGTGAATAAGGTTGAGTAATATGGCTCAGTTCACCATTGCTACACTAGGTACCCTCAGCTGGGTCTTACTCAGTCACGGTAAAATAGGTGAGTACCCTGAGCCACAAAGTTATCCAAGTAATCCACGACGTGAATGGTTTGAGGTGTTGATCATATTCATACTTAATTTGGGTTCGATATCATATCTGATTTATTCAAGGTATCTAAATGACTATTATTATCCCAGTATCAGGTTACTAGGTTTTCCTATAACCTTACACTTGGTTCTAGTTTTTACATTACCTGTCATCATCGAACTATTGCTACATCGTCGAAGTCTATCTGATCTTGGGTTCAGACTACCCTTGGATTGGAAACCAGCATCAGCGCTAATCCTGTTCGCGTTAGTCATGGGTTGGATAGCTTCACACTATGATGATCCTGATCTCCTCGGCACTAAGACCATGCTCTGGTACCTAGTTACCCCCTCTCTGAGTGAGGAATGGCTCTACCGATCAGTATTACAGACAAAACTGGAGCGCTTAACCTCAATAGAACAGTCTTGGATAATCAGTGGCATATTCTTCGGTTTGAGTCATATCCCCACTGATTTTTTTGGCCCCTTATGGATGGCATCAGACATGGAACGGGGTACAGCGTTACTTAGATTATTCAGTCAGATAACCTATGGCTGGTTATTCGGAGTTCTCTACTCGAAATCTAGGAGTATTTTCCCGGGTGTATTTGCGCATTATCTATCTGATTTTCTACCCTATTTCTTTTGATACACCATTTGCATTAAATCCATGTACCATATTATTGTATAGTATGTCATACATACTTGAGGGATTGGAACCAGAACCAGTCTGGCTGATATTCGAAGATTTAACCCGGATACCCCGTTGCAGTAAACACGAGGAAAAGGTACAAGACTATCTTCAGCAGTGGGCATCGGAACATGATATAGACTACAAGAAGGATGATACAGGCAACGTTTTACTCACTAGGAAAGCGGCGGAGGGATTTGAGGACGTTCCCACTTTAATGTTTCAGGCACACCAGGATATGGTCTGCGAAAAAATACCTGAGAGCAGTCACGACTTCAAACGAGATCCTATACCATTGGAGTTGAAGAATGGAACCGTGACAGCCCATGGTACCAGCCTAGGCGCTGATAACGGGTTAGGGATGGCTTTAGCAATGGCGGTTCTAGCCTCAGATGGATTGGTCGGTAATGGACAACTCGAGGCTTTATTCACGGTGGATGAGGAGGCTGGCTTCACTGGTGTGAAAAACCTTGACCCCAGTTTCTTCACAGCAACCCACATGATTAACTTGGACAGCGAGGAGATGGGAGTTATCATTGTTAGTAGCGCGGGGGGAGGAGGTACCACCTATACAATAGATTTTAGGCCGCAGAGCGTTGGCAGCCGGGATGCTCTTAGAATCAAGGTAAGTGGGTTAAAGGGAGGGCACTCCGGTGTGGATATACATCTACCACGATATAACGCCCTAAAACTCCTAGCTGAAGGACTCTATAATTTGCATGTTGAGGTACCTTTACGTTTAATTCATTTTGAGGGAGGCACAAGGAGTAATGTGATCCCACGGGATGCCTTCGCTGATATCCTAGTTTCCTCTCGAAACAGTGAAAAGGCGATGGAGATCATCCGAGACTGGGAGAATAACCTAGATAGAAGCCACGAGGAAGATCTGGAGGTAAAGGTAGAGCCTATTGGTCCTCGCTCAGCGGCTCCAATTCATGAGACTGAGCAATTGATCTACTTGGTCTATGAGTTACCTTATGGGCCAAAGTCGTGGAGCTCGGACTACGAGGACTTGGTGCAGACCAGTAATAACCCGGCTATCGCAGAAACAGAGGATAATACGTTCACGATTCAGGTTAGCAGTCGCACAAGTGACATGAAGGATGGCTACGAGAACCAAAGAATCCTTAGTGAACTTGGTGAGAAATATATGGTTAAGACCAAGCAGAGAGAATTATCATCTGGATGGAAAGCTGATCCTGACTCCGGGTTACTTAATCTGGTGAAGAAAGAATACAGAGATGCTCTTGGTTCTGAGCCCGAGGTTACTGGTATTCACGGTGGATTGGAGTGCGGTGTAATCGCTGGTCTGAAACAGAGTATGAGCATAGTCTCAGTGGGTCCAACTATAAAGTATCCTCATAGTCCATCAGAATACGTTGAAATAAAAGGCGTGGATAAACTTTACAAGACTCTTGAGATGGTGGCGTCCAAAATGTACACCCTCAGGTAGGATTACTTCTGGGACTCAGAGTAGGTCTTAGCTATTTTGGGGAACTCGAATATAGGCACGTAGCTGAACTGCACCTCTGGTATGGTCTCCGCCATCAGGTTTCGTAGCTGTTCCTCAGATGCTTCTACTAGTCTAAATCCGTTCAATTCTCCAGCCAAGCTATAACTTTCACTCATCTTCTTAGGGTACCTACCTGACTCGTCTGGGACAATTTTTTGTAGTTTCTCTAAGGCAGCGTCAAGGTTCTGGGGGTCTATGCTCCAATACATTATGTACTTCATCTTAATTCATATATTTAATAAAACGGTGTAAGATAAAGGGAACAATTATCCAAATTAGTAAACGTCTTTAATGCTCATATCTATCAATGGTTGATTGAGATGGGATTCGTTAAAACAGCTGATATTTTGGACGGTGAATTTGAGGACGGAGAAGAAGTAAAAATCCGTGGTTGGATATATACTAGCAGGAGTAGTGGAGGTATCCAGTTCTTAGAAATAAGAGACGGCTCAGGGGTTATGCAGTGCACACTTAACAAGAGAGACATGGATGATGAGACCTTTGAAGAGGTGGAGAAGTACCCATTGGAGACCGCGCTGGAGCTTAAAGGTAAGGTTAAGAAGGATGAACGCGCCCCTGGCGGCTGGGAGCTAAGGGTCATGGAGATTGGTGCCGTATACGAATCCAAGCCAGATTATCCCATAGTGAAGAAAGAACAGGGAGTAGAGTTTTTGCTGGATAACAGGCACCTTCATATCCGGGAGCCTAATCTACAGAATATTTTTCATCTAAGGGCAAAGTTCCTAGAGGCCGCCCGGGACTGGTTCAGAGAGAATGATTACACAGAAGTACAGACCCCCATGTTCATGACAGCCTCAGTAGAAGGAGGATCAACCCTATTCAGTGTAGACTACTTTGAACGGGAAGGAGTATACCTGAGTCAGAGCTGGCAGCTCTACGCGGAAGCCCTCATCTGCAGCTTGGGTAATATCTACACTATAGCCCCCAGCTTCAGAGCCGAGCCATCTAGGACTAGGAGGCATCTTTCCGAGTTCCTTCACATGGAGTTGGAGGAGCCTTGGAGCACCCTCAGTGATATTCAAGAGACGGGGGACGAGTTGGTCTGCAGAATAGCTAATACCTTGGCTAGGGAAATGCCGGATAAGGTTAGGAAGGCGGGTAGGGATCCGGGTTACTTGGACTCATTAGAGCCGCCTTTCCCTCGTATAAGCTATGATGAAGCTGTAGAGATAGTCCAGTCGCAGGATATAGATATGTTCTGGGGTGATGACTTTGGTTGGCAGCAGGAAGGCCCATTGACAGAGGAATTCGAGACGCCTTTCTGGGTCGAGAAATATCCCAGTGGCATCAAGCCCTTCTATCATATGCCTGATCCTGATCGATCCGAGGTAACCCTAAGTGCTGATCTCTTGGCTCCAGAGGGGTATGGGGAGATAATTGGCGGCGGTCAACGTGTCCATGACTATGAGCAGCTTTACCAGAGGACCATAGATGATGGTCTTGATCCATCCAATTATGAATGGTATATGGATCTCCGTAAATGGGGAACAGTTCCCCACAGTGGCTTCGGTTTAGGAGTAGAAAGAGTAGTAATGTGGATGCTGAAGCTGGACCACATCAGAGACACTGTGCCCTTCCCAAGGGATATGCGCAGAGTGTACCCCTAAACCTATTTTAATTACCCTTCAGGGTAATGCTCCATGTTCATTGTTGATGTGGACCCGGAGTCAGGTATTAACACGGTTCACAAGGAGGATTGTATTCATCTTGTACCCGAGAACCATCCGGAGAAAGAGGTAGGGAACCTAATGGAGGCAGGAGGATATCTTGAGTTTGAGACCGTTGGAGCGGCTGTGAGACATCTTAAAGATAATAGAGTAAGTGGGCTCATCCGTCACTGTCATTACTGTAAGCCAGCTAAAAGATATAACCATGAACCAGCTGCATCACTGGGCGTCGAGATAGCCTCAACCGGCTGCGAGGCCTGTAATGTGGGTACTCCTAAGATTAATCGGTCGGAGGAGACCCTTGAGATAACTGATACAAAGACCCTCTGGAAGCGATTATCCAAAAAATTACTCGGATCTAAGTAGTTTATTCTTTTATTCTATACAAATATAGCCCTAGACCCAACTGCCACAGGTTGAAGGGTATCAGGGACACAAGTTCTTTCACAGCGTCTACTGGTCCACCTATTAACCATGGTGCTACACCGAAAATTACTGCTATAAGTCCAGGTGCAGCGTATCTCCTTAATCCTCTTCTGTATAGGTTTATTGATAGAAGGGCTGCGCTGAGGGGGATCATGATGAAGAGCATTTTCCCTATGATGTAATAAGCGTCACCGAGATCCACTATCATTATCCCAAGAGAACACGTTGATAGTGCATAAGTCAAGAACGCAGCACTACCGATTTTACCCACAAGGTCACCCTTGGTGAACTCAAATAATCCAGCTGAGTAGACCATGGCGAGAGAACCTGTCATCAGTAATCCACTGTTAAATAATACTGCACTGAATCCACCTGATCTTAGGCTGCTCAGGGATTGGTTGAGACTCCATGAGGGATCCATGGATGTGCTGAGAAGGATCATCGCTGCTCCAGCTATAGGACTTAATGTGCCGAAACGTGCCATTATTTTTATTATCTTGGTATTCACGGGGAGATGATCAATATACTAGGGTATAAGATCATGGTTTCACCTGTTCAAGTATCTTTGAGTCCTCGACTAGTTTGAGTAATGCTAACCCGATTATGGTTATAGCTAGTATGCTACTCAGTGTGATGCTTATGATCATAGCTAGCCAGGAAGGTAGCTGAATCCCTGCAATACTGGGGGGAGGGAAAAATAGCCACAAGTATCCTCCCACTGTCAAGCCTATCACCAGTGATGATGCCAACGATGCTGGTACTGTTTTTTCCCGATACCTGTGCATAATGTATGCGGCGGCTAGATTCGCAAGGGCTCCAAGTATCACATCTATTGGACTCAGGAACCAGTAAGTATTGGCTACTAGTGTACCTACTGTGACGCCGTATACTACTGGTAGACCCAGTAGTGCTGCTAATGGTATTAACGCATCAGCTACTCGTAGTTGAATCGGTCCAAAGCTGATGGGTGCTAGAATTATTACTATCGTAGCGTAGAGCGCAGCGAATACCGCTGTTAGACTAATCTCTTTTGTATTCATTTCTTTCTCCTCCTTGCCACGGGGTTTATAGGGCGGAACGGGTAGGAGGTTCCACTCACCCGCCGTTCAGCATTGGTGTATAATCTTCTTTTAATCCTTACTGTGTGTATCGACTATGGATATACAAATAACTATAACGGTAACAGGTTTATTGATCTTTACGGGTTTTCAGGGGCTCTGGGTTTTCCTCACCTTTACCCAGTTGTGCCCCATTTTCATCTCGCTGAAAGATGCTTTATCTTACTCCATATCTCTAGGACGCGTCGATCAATAACTCTCTCAAACTCTTCCATCTCATGTAGCTCTATGGGTTCCCTACTATGCATCTTATAGTTTATGAAATAGTTGAAGGCCTCGGCGTATATCTTGCCAAACATGGCGCTCTCGGCTGATTTTAGATACCCATTTTCCTCGAATCGTTTGAATGTATTGAAGCTGAGTTCGAGTCTTCGTTCATCTAGTTCGTCATCTATTGCCTGCTCTACTACTCCTCGTGCTACTGCTTCCATGGGGTTTCACTTTTCTCCCTATTTTTTCTTTAAAAGCAATAACGGATGCCTGAAACGTACTATTATGAAGCATTAGAAATCGGTAACCTGTCTATGTATCATTGTTCGGTATCTTTTTTCTTGGTTCTCTGTCCATTGTATTTTCTCCATAAACCACAGAAGGAGCCTCCTCCCTCCCTGTTGCATGCTGCTGCATGGGGTTTGTATTTTAGGCATCTCCATGCAAACGAGCAGACACCTGTGCTATTCTGATCCATGTTCTGTCACGTTTGATTGATCTTGTTCTTATCCCTTTGGTGAATACTACTGGAAGTTGTGTCTATATTTTTCTAGATCTATCTCTCCATCCACTACTCGTACTCCTTCATCCAAGAGCATCTTGGTCTTTGCCTCAACACCGCCCTCGGCTCCTCCCCTGAAGTTACCTATGTCTCCATCTGATTTGATGACTCTATGGCACGGTATATGGGGGGCGCAGGGATTGTTCTTCATTGCGGTACCAACGGCTCTGCTTGCGTTTGGTGACCATCTGGGATCTCTATTCGCCAGTTCTCTGGCTAGGTCGCCGTATGTGGTTACTTTTCCCAGGGGGACCTCGGCTAGTAGTCTGAGGATGGCCTCCTGGTATGGGCTGAGTTTAGATAGCTTTTCCTCTTCATCTGGTGTTAATTTGTACATTTTTCTCAGATATCCGGCGTTTACACCTGTTATTATCGTTTCCTATCGGTTTAAATCAAGGGGTCTGAATATCACGGGGTCATCTGATAACTAGAGAGATCTATTTTATATAGATTCTCTGGGCGTTTTCCCAATATAACTTTTTTAGAGTTTTGATTGGAAGGTCGAGTCCGTTAATATATGTACCGCCCCTATCCTCTGTGTCAGCGTCAGGGAAGGGGAGTGGATATTGTCTCTCACTGGTCTCCCAGAGAATCCTTTGAGCGATGTAGCGACCATTATAATAGTCTATGTCGTTACTCTTACGGGCGAATAGATCCGTGCCAAATAGAATCCGGTTAGAGTATTTTTGCATGAACTCCCGTGCTTTCTTCACATCTTTGCTTAGCTCTCGGGCCATCCATCTTGATGATGCTGTATCCACCACGAAGTTATGGTACTTATCCATCCAGTCTGCCAGGTTTGGTAGTCTATGTATCTCGGGTTGAGCAGCTAGGTGGGGTATCTGGAATAATAGGTTAGGGTGACGGGAGATGATGTTCTCCAGTTCTCTTAGATGCTTTTCTTTGGATCCATATTTCTCCGAGTCCTTGTACTGGGTTGCGTAGTAGGTGTCAGGGTCACTCACATGGATGATGAATGGTATCCCCTTGTCCTCAAGAGCTTGAAATACTGGCTCAAGCTTGGGGTGGTCTATCCTGAAACCCGGAGCAACCTCATAGTAATCACGCCACCGTGGACCAAACCACGTCTTGGCTAAATGATACCCCTCCTCCCCTAACACCGCTATCTCCTCCAGAACAGGTTCCACGTTAAACTGTGCAATATCGCTCAGGTTGAGATATTTTGCGAATACAAATCTATCAGGATACTGGGTTCTGGTAGCCTTGAATCCTTCTTCATCATGCACTATACCTATCTGGGCGGATATCCCGTAATCTTCCTCAAGCTCAATCATATTTGAATTATCATCTTTAGACCCGATATGCGTGTGAGCATCAAACACTGGTCCATTATATTTCCATATGTCTCTCAATCTACACCAAACATAGAGATATAAACTAACTCAAAAGCCATTCCCAACATAGAAAAGACTCTAATAAACAATGAGACAAGACTCATGGAGTTATAATATTGAACACACTTTACGATGTATTAAAATCAGGTAAGATTGTAATAGGAACCACAGTATCCGTTGACAGCCCAACAAGTTTCCTTGCCGAAGCAGGATACGACTTCCTCTTATTCGACACCCAGCACTCACCAGTCGAAATAAAGGAGCTACAGAAACCACTCCAAGCTATGAAGGGGAAAAAGCCACACCGGTCATCAGGGTGGGGGAAAACAGGCAGGACCAGATCTGTTACGCGCTGGGCATCGGCGCCAAGGGCATCATAGTACCAATGATTAACACAAAGGAGGAAGCCATCAATATGGTCCAATGGTGCTTATATCCCCCAGAAGGGGTACGAAGCTCCGCCGGGATGAGAGGTGAATGGGGGGATTCGAGAACTACCGCGAATACATGGACACCGTCAACGAGGAGCTATCAATCATCCCCATGATCGAAACAATGCAAGCCATGAACAACCTAGAAGCTATCCTCACTGTTCCAGATATCGATGTCCTCCTTATGGGCCCCTCTGACCTCTCAATCAACTTGGACATACCCCTTGACTACCATAACCCAAAATACCAGAAAGCCTTAGACAAGATCGCAGCAGCCTCACAAGACGCAGGTGTAATACCCGGAATGTACTTCATACCCGGAGGACAAGATCCCAAATCCTTCATAGACCGAGGCTTCAAATTCTTCACCCAGCCATGGAGCATATCGGCAACCCAAGGAATCCAACAACAACTACAAACAATCAAACGATAACACCTTATTTAACATAAAAAATTCTTAATTTCCACCAACAAAAACCAAATCTAACAATAATATAGAAACTCCATTAATACTCGTAACAAACTATGTACCTCCAATGAGATCCCCTCGGCTCGACTACCACGTACATGAGAGCTACTCCAGTGATGCAGAAACTTCTACTGTAGAAAAATACATAGAAGCAGCAGAAAAGCAAGGATTAGAAGAAATAGCATTCACCACCCATATGATCATAAAAGGCCCCTATTCATATTTCGGAGTACAACTAGAGGAAATCCCTGAATACATTCAGAACATCCACCGATTAGATGAAACCACAGACATCAAACTACTAGCAGGCCTAGAAATAGACTACTTTCCAGAAGCAGAAAGACAAATTCAGGTCCTCCTAGAAGAACACCCCCTCGACTACACCTTGGGGAGTACCCACTTCATAGGACCTTACGATATCGGCTCAAGAAAAGATGCTCCAAAATACTTCTCAGGTAGAAGCATCAAAGACGCGACCACAGAGTACTTTGGGACTTGGCGGGACGCAGTAGAGAGTCAATTATTCGACGCCATGGCTCACCCGGATTACTGGAGAAGATTCATACATCTAATCAGAGAGAAACCAGTAGCTTTCTCCGAGTACGGTGCAGTACATGAAGCAATTGATAGTCTCATTAGCTACGATGTGGGAATAGAATTAAATACCTCAGGGATACGACACAACCACGGTACACAATACCCTATTACCGAGTTTCTTGAAGCCGCCTACAACGCTGGATTGAAACATATTACTATAGGAAGTGATAGCCACACACCAGAACAACTGGGCTACTGTCTACCGGAGGCGGTTGCGCTACTACAAAAAATAGGCTACAAACATATCAGCCGGTATAGAAACAGGAGAAACGAGTCAATTCCAATATCTCAAGCAGTCCGAAACAAAGAAACCTTAGAAAATCCAAATGAAAACAGTTAGCCAGGTGGAGGTCTAACCCCAAGCGTAAAATCTATCTCCATAATCTCACCCTCTCTGATGATGGTCATGGTAACCGTTTCCCCCGGTTTAGTGTTACGAGTAAGATACACCTGCAGTTCGTAAAAACTCCTCATTGAGTTACCGTTGATCCCGATTATTATATCTCCACCAATCTGATACGGAACACCATTAATAGTAACCGTATCTGTTGAAGCCTGTACCCCAGCATCATCAGCGGGCCCATCTTCGATAATCTCCGCCACTAATGTACCCCTAGTATTATTGTCTACCCCCATAGCCTCAGCTAGATCCGGAGTAAGATTATATCCACTTATCCCCAGCCAAGGATGCTCATATGTCCCTGTCTCGATTAGGCTCTGAACTTCTCTAGATATGGTATCACTTGGTATTGCGAAGCCTATACCGCTGAAATCATTAGTCCTACTGATAATAGCCGTGTTCATACCTATCACCTCTCCCTCTAGATTGAGAAGAGGCCCACCGCTGTTACCAGGGTTAATAGCTGCATCCGTCTGGATAACATCAACAATCGCATAGTTATCCACTGTACTCATCTGCCGCCCAGTAGCACTGATAACACCAACAGTCATCGTATTAGCCAACCCAAAGGGGTTTCCAATGGCAATAGCTGTCTCACCAACCACCAGATCATTGCTCACCCCTATCTCCAGAGGGTGTAACAACTCTGCTGGAGTTTTCACCTTGATCACAGCCATATCACTGTAAGGATCCCGCCCAATTAGGGTGGCATCAAATATATCTCCAGTCTGGAATGTGACCTGAATACTGTTCGCGTCTTCAACCACATGGTTATTAGTAATAATATGCCCTTCAGCGTCATAAATCCAGCCACTCCCTTGTCCCGCACCAGAATCCGTGGTTGCACTGATGAGCACAACACTGTTACGCGTTTGATTATAGATTTGGATAACTCCGATATTCTCTGTTCCTTCCCCTAGTTCGATTATCCTGATTTCTTCTCTCAGGCTATCGATCTCCTGTTTTGCACTGCTTAGCTGGAACTCTAAATTATCGATCTCGTTCTCCAATGAACTGATGTCTACGCCTCCATCATCGTAGATCGTAGTATAGGCTAGGACACCTACGTTCACAACCATCATTACTACGACAATGGTCCAAACCATATTGTCCCTATTTCCCTGACTTGTCTCGTATGAACTCAAATTACATCACACTATAATCCGTCGCTATATCGTAAAAATATATGTCAAATATAGATCAAAATCATGGCTAGGGACTAGTCAACATAGTGTTTGTAAGTCTTGTCTCGCAGCTTCTGCCTAACCACTTCCATGATTTCATCCGAGGGTACTCTGAATGTCGGAAGCTCGCTCTCACCCTGTGGATATCTATTCAGTGTACCCTTCTTCCACTGTGTGACCGCCTCAGTCATAAGTCTACCCGCCTCAACCAGTGTCAACCAGCAGAGCTTCTCATATGAATCTCCCCTGTGAACCGGTATCTCTCGTCGAAGAACAATATCCCCTGTATCAATATTGGGGTCTATGAAGTGGCATGTGGCTCCTATGGGGATATCATGATAAACTGACCAAGCGGGACTGGCTGATCCTCTAACCTCTGGTAATAAACCTGGGTGACTGTTCAGCATGCCATCCGGTGGTATCTCTAGTATCCTTTTCCTTATTATTCTAGTTCCCCCGAGAACCCCTAGATCCGGTGATAACTCTTCTAGCAATTCTCTGCACTTTTTCTTATTGTGATGGTGAACCTTGTATCGGGGGATCTCCTTGTCCTCAAGTAATTCTGTGAATGTTGGCGCTACTCTGTGCCCCTTGATTCTTTCTAAAAATTTATTTTTCTCCTCTTCCGCGATATCTGATACTTCTTCGATGATAGCCATGGGCATGTTTCCTTCCTTCAGTAGCTGCATCAACATCTCTCTACCGTACGGATGCTCCTCCAAGACCATGAAAACAAATTCTTTATCGCTCATAGACATGAAAATGGAGAACAATATTATAAGTTATTTAGTAAAGGGCTCCGGTCAACGCGGATCCACACTCACAGTCTCTCTCATCCGGGATCTCTGGTATCGCTCCCATTACTAGCCGTTTAAAGTTCTCACTATTCTTCTCCATGGTCTCTATGACCTCATCTGCGCTCACGGGCTTATCCGCCCAAACATCATAATCCGTCACCATAGCCACCGAGACATAGCATATCTGAGCTTCCCGCGCGAGAATGACCTCGGGATACATAGTCATGCCAATTATATCGCATCCCCACTGCCTGAACATCTTGGACTCAGCCCTTGTACTGAAACGAGGCCCCTCTATACAGACGTAGGTTCCTTCCTTATGGGTGGTTAATTTCAATTCGTCAGCGTAATCTCCGAAGACTTTACGTAGCTCTGGGCAGAGTGGATCCGCTGCAGAGATGTGACAAATCTGTCCCCCTTCATAAAACGTGTCGCTGCGTTTCCTGGTTCTGTCTATGAATTGGTCTGTTAAGACAAAGTCTCCTGGCATATAGTCCCTTCTAAGGCTACCCACTGCGCTACTGGCTATTATCCTCTTTACACCTAGCTTCCTTAAAGCCCAGATGTTAGCTTGGAAGGGTATATTATGAGGCGGTATAGTATGACCGTCTCCGTGGCGCGGTATGAATACTATTCTTTTCTCCCCATAGTCTCCAATTATAGGTGTAGCCGATGGCGAACCATACGGTGTATGTACTTTGATTCTCTCAGCTTTCTCGATTATCTCTGGGTCATAGACGCCTGTTCCACCTATGATCGCTATATCTGCTCTGGGTCCTGTCATAGGTAATTATTGGCGTATATATGATAAATGCTTGACTCTTGTAATTCAGTAATCTTTAAGACTGAATCTCCTTCATTGGACGGGAATAAGCAATGGAAAATAAGCGTATCTACCCCTTTATCCTCTTAACAGCGATTTGTATAACTTATTTCGTTGAGAACTTTCTCAGAAGCGCAGCTGGCGCCCTTGCACCTATTTTAATCGAGGAATTAAGTATAAGTCATGGCGCTATGGGTATGCTCATATCAGCGTATTTCTTCGTTTACGGCGTAATGCAGGTGCCAAGCGGCTTATTAAGTGATAGACTTGGTGCGAGAAGAACGATAATACTATTCACTATGCTAACCATTGTGGGAACTTTCCTCTTCTGGGCAAGCACCACCTACAAGATGCTCTTCGTAGCCCAATTCCTGGTAGGTATAGGCTGTAGTACCTTCTACATAAACGCTGTAAAACTTGTCTCCACTTGGTTTCCCTCAGATAAAAAAGCAACCGCCATCGGGATTCTCAGCGCCTCAAGTGGACTAGGTAACACCGTTAGCTACATGGGATTCCCAATAGCGGTTGCTAGCCTAGGTGGCTGGAGAACCCTCTACCTATGGATGAGCGTTATACTAGTAGCCAACTGGATTATGAACATTTTCATAATCAAGGACAAAGATAATATCCTCCTAAACGCTCCTAGAAAGGAAAATCCCTCCATAATAAACTCCATTTTATCAACCATCAAGGATAGCCGTCTCTGGCCTTTCCTATTAGGCTATACCCTGAGCAGTATGAGTTGGGTTTTCATGAACTGGATAACCCAGTACCTTATTGATACCCGGGGATTCACCTACATACAGGTAGGCCAGATCGCCAGCGCTGGAACCATAGCAGGTATACCTGGATGCATAGCTGTTGCCGCCATCAGTGATCGTCTTAAAAAACGTAAAACAACATTGATCGGGTTCAGTATTCTCTACGCGGCTGTTCTGGTAGCTATAATAAACTTACCTGGCTCGATGGGTGTTCCCGTTTTTGCTTTATTGAACTTTATACTAAATTTTACCGGTAGTTTCTGGGTGCTCTACTTCAGCATGATTCCTGAGACTCTGCCCCCTAGTAAGGCATCGGTGGGTCTCGGTCTGGTTAATGGTATAGGCACCATCGGGTTCAGTGTCATTGCACCCGTTTATGGCGGATTAGTGGATCTGACGGGCTCCTACGCGAGTAGTAATCTCCTGATCCAGGGGGGAGCTCTACTAATGCCCGTCATCTTCTTTTTCTTCGTAAAAGAGTGTTATGGCGGAATCACGAAAGATGAGTGACCCGGACAAAGCCACAGGCTTCGCACTCATATTGTTAGCAACGCTATGCATTACTTATATCATAGAGAACTTTCTCAGGAGCGCAGCGGGGGCGCTCACCCCCGTATTGATTGATGAGTTAGGGATAACCCACGGAGCCATGGGTTGGTTGACCACCGCGTTTTTCCTTGTTTATGGTGTGATGCAGATACCGGCTGGCTTACTGGGTGATAGTTATGGTCCACGTAAGACCATTATCTGGAGCACAGCTGTTACCGTCTTGGGGGTATTTCTCTTCTGGATAAATCGAAGTTACCCTGTCTTATTCGTAGCCCAGTTTCTGGTTGGGGTAGGCAGTAGCACCTTCTACATCAACTCGGTGAAATTAATGCTTGAATGGTTTCCGTCTAGCTGGAAAGCTACCGCAGTAGGAGTAATGAGCGCCTCCAGCGGTATCGGAAATACAGTAGCCTACATGGGGTTTCCGTTGGTCTATGAGCGCTTTGGAGACTGGAGAGGTTTCTACATTGCAATGGGTTTAATCCTGCTACTTAACTGGGTGATGAATCTGTTCCTACTAAAAGATAAGAACACGCCAAATGGTAGATTAAGTCTCGGAGACATGATTGACTCTGTGGTTAATGTTGTAAAGAACCCGATAATGAGGCCATATATAATCGCATACGCCTTCAGAAGCACCAACTTTGTATTGAGCATATGGATCACGCAGTTCCTAATAGAGGCAAAGGGATTCTCATATGTCGAGGCCGGTAAGATAACCAGTATCGGTACACTCGCAGCCATACCCGGCTGTATCCTAGTGGCGGCAATAAGTGATAGAATGAGAAAGCGTAAGGCTCCACTAATATTTTTTGCTTTTCTCACCTTTTTAGCTAATACGTTAATCCTGTTACTTCCTCCCGGTACATCGGTTATTTTGTTCAGTACTATTAACGCTGTTATGTATATTAGTGTGGGTTACTGGGTTCTGTTCTTTAGTATGGTACCTGAAATATTACCCCAAAACGAGTCAGGGATCGGGTTAGGTTTGATTAATGCTGTATGTACTCTGGGTATAAGTTTTCTCTCACCTATATACGGTGGATTGGTAGACTATACTGGGAATTATACTGTGTCAAATTTGATCTTGTTACTGGGCACTCTAATGGTTCCAGTGATCATGCTGAAGATCGATGATCCTTATGGGTGGGAGAAATGAATTCTTATTTCTATTTTTCTTCTTCATACTTTTAATGTCCGTAGAAGAGATCATTAAAGCGCTACCCAAAGGTGAGCAACACGTACATATCGTGGGCTCAGTGCGCCCAGAGACCTTATTGTGGCTAAGTGAGCAGACCGAATCCAATCTACCCTACAAGATATTAAATGGTCTTAGAGATTTCTATAACTAAAGGGATTTTCTCCACTTCATCGAAGTATACAGCAAAGTTAATGATATCATAACTCATGAAAAACACTATGAGAAGCTTACCTATGAGATGCTTCAGAGCCAGAATAAATGAAACGTAAGACACGTAGCGTGTATTTTCTCGACTTATGATCACATGCACAGAAAATTGGATTTTCAGGACATGGTTTTTTACATATATAAAGCCATAGAGAGAGCAAGGCGAGACTTTGCTATTTCCTGTAAACATTAGAGTGGAGTTGGTGCGAAACTATGGACCAGAAATAGGTCAGATGCTATTAGACGAGATCAGTTCAAAGGGAGATAACATTGTTGCGATAGACACATGTGGCACTGAAGACGGTATCCCTCCAAGGCTCTATGAATCTGTATACAAAGCTGCACGTGAATAGGGTTTGAGGCTGGCGACGCATCAGGGTAGGCTGCTGGCGTCGATTAAGTCTGGGAGTGTATTGGGTATCTACAATCTGATCGTATTGGACACGGAGTGGCAACGGCATCAGACCACAAACTGGTTACAGAGATAGCCAACAGAGGTATAGGGCTCGAGACCTGTCCTAGCAGCAATGTACAAACCATGGCTGTGCGGGACTTCAAGAACCATCCAATCAGAGACTTTTATGACGCTGGTATCTTGGTCAGTGTGAATACCGATGACCCACCCATGTTTGGAACGGATATATGTAACGAATGTTTACAATTACATTAAGATCTGGGGTTCTCCATTGTGGAGTTACATCAGATTAGCCTTGACTCCATTAAAACTAGGTTCATATCTAAGGAAGAAAAAATGAAACTCGTTAAAGAATTCAAGGAAGAATACGAGAAGCTCCTTTAAACCAGTCAAGACTTTATTATGGTATTTGTTATTTGATGTGACGAACTTGAGGCTTAAACTAGATCTCCATATACATTCTACGTATTCTCATGATAGCTTCAACTCCATAGATGTTATTCATAAACGATTAAATGACTTAAACTTTGATGGATATGCTTTAACAGATCATGACTCGATTGATGGTTTAAATGATGCCTGTGATGAATCAGGGGATCTAGTGTTTATCCCGGCTTTAGAGGTTTCAGCTAAAGGATGTCATATCATTGCTTTGGATCCCGTTGAGGTGGTTAAACCCTTTTTGGGTATGGCTGAAACTGTTGACCTTATCCATGATCAGGGGGCAACAGCCATATTAGCACACCCCTACGGGTTACCTAAAAGCTGGGTAAGAATCCATGAAGTTAGAGATTCTGGGTTTGATGCCATTGAGGTTGCTAATAGCGCACAGATACCCTACCATTATATCTGCGAGAAAAATAGGCGCCTTGCGGAAAAAATTAGTCTTCCAATGACTGGGGGGAGTGATTCTCATATATCTGATACCATTGGAAGATCTTATACTATAGTGGAGTCGGATTCGCGTGATCCAGATGATGTT
>WJJC01000013.1 GCA_014729945.1 Candidatus Bathyarchaeota archaeon | reverse complement strand
TGCAACCTGTGCTTCCACCTACACCCCATCCCGGTTCACTGGAGAAATTCAGTTCACGGGGATCATTATACACCATATCACGGTAAGCGTTATCCCTGATACCCTGTGGCATACCTATCTTACCAAGTACTCGATCATACAAATAAGGTCCCACCATCTCTCCTGAGATGTTTCTCATAGCCAGAGCCATCTGCTCCAAACCAAAGTTACTGTAATTGAAATCGTGTCCAGGATTAAATAGCAGTGTATGATGTGCTGCTATGTCCTGAAAGTGCCACCACCCGAAACAGTATTCATACATCTGATAAGCCCCTGAATATCCCGGGAAATGACGCCGTTTACTTGGGGCGAGCCATGGTTCGGGTGATTCATGACCCGAGGTCATGGATAAGACGTGTTTTAATTTGATCTGTTTTTTCCTAGGATCTGTTATAGGCTGATCCCATATCTGGGGAATCAAGGAATTCTCTCTACTTGAGCCAACGAGAAACGTGTCAAGATTAACCTTATCCCGGTACTCTTCGAGGAAGACTCCAACCGCTGTTCCGAATACTGATTTTGTTGATGATTTAACATCATTACAAGAACTCCTTGTCCATGGTTGGGGTCCGCCCTCTGAACCCGTTACATAGCTCTCAGCGATAAGATGCCCTTTATGAATCACTAATAGGGCCCCTCCATGGCTACGCGTATATTCTTTTTGATCGTGATACTGAACAGCTTCTTCTAGTTTAGACTCTTTTACTCCCAGTGAGCTAGGTTCAGCAATTCGCCACCCTCCCTCTGATTCCGGTGGGGGATAATATCCATCAACCATCTCATGCACCCATATGTAGATCAAACTACATTTTTAAGATAAGTGAGAAACTACTCTTGCAGCTTCATGGCTAGTTCTGCAACCGCTATTCCAAGTTCTCTTGAGGTTCGCATGCCCTCTTCGTCTTCTAATACGTCTCCCGGGTCACTACCCACGGCGTTCGCGTAACTGGTTATACCGGGTACAATCATTTTCTGGGAGAGTATAAACAATAACTGCTGGGTCCACACATTCGCCAGACCCGTTCTACGAGCTACGCTGATGGCTCCCGCGACTTTACCGTCAAAAACTGTTCTCCCCTTTGCAGTGCTATTATAATATCCTGTTCGATCTATGAGTGCTTTCATCTGGGGCGTCATGGACTCAAAGTAGCTAGGGCTGGCCATGATTAACGCATCAGCACTAGCCATCTGGTTAAAGACCTGTTTGAAGTCATCATCGATTATGCATTCCCCCGTATCTCCACAGGTTCCACAAGCTATGCATGGCTGAACCTTATTCTCTGCGAGAAGTAGTATCTCTGTCTTTGCCCCCATGCTAGCAGCTGCCTTTAACGCGTTATTTACCACTAGTTCTGTGTTCCCATTCTTTCTAGGGCTTCCAACTATTCCTAGTATAAGTACCATGAGAGAGACAACTAAAGAGCATGTATAAATCTCTATATCCTTTTAACAATCTTTTAATGCATTTGATATACTCTCTTGGGCATGTCGAAAGAAGGCTCTGACTCTATCACATATATTCTAATGGTGCTTACCACCTCTTTCTGGGGCGGCTCATTTGTCGCCGGTAAGGTAGCGTTGAGAGAGTTTCCTCCTATGACCTTAACTTTCTTCAGGTTCTTGATAGCTACAGCCATTATACTGCCATATATGTGGAGTAGAGATAGTGTCAGGGTTCCTGATAAAAGGGATATACCTCTCCTCTTTGCACTGGGATTCCTAGGTGTATCCGGTTACTTTGCCTTTCAGTTCACCAGTCTTATGTATACATCTGCGGCTAACTCCTCCACCATCAATGCATTAAATCCATTAACATCTTCAGTGATAGCCATATTTCTCACCGAGGAGAGGCTGAGCGTAAAAAAAGTAGGATTAATCTTCCTAGCATTAACTGGAGTGTTATTAACAATAACAGGTGGAGACAAGTACGTATTATTGAATTTAAGCTTCAACAAAGGGGATCTGATAATGGTCTTGGCGATGATCAGTTTCTCAATTTACGGTGTTTATAGCAAGAAGGCGACAGGAAAGTACTCTCCATTACTTGTTACAGCTTATGTTTTCTTATTTGGGTTAATCCAGATCACGCCATTGATGCTCATGGAGAATGTCCTAGGATCCGTATTTTCTTACTCATTGGAGGCATGGATTGCAGTTTTCTTTATGGCGTTGTTCTCATCCATACTGGGTTATCTAATACAACAGGTTACCATCAGCAAGATAGGGGTAAACAAGACGAGCTTATTCATCAATCTAGTGCCATTATTTGTCTTAATATTCTCCTATCTCATACTTGGAGACCCTGTGACCTACATTAATTTGGTATCTGCGGGTATAATAATAACCGCAGTAGTCTTGAACACTAAACTAAAGTAATTACTCTACAAGCGTTTTATTCATATACAGTATCTCAAATTTTTTCCCATCAATTACTTCCTTCTCAGTGCTCTCCTCTTTAAACCCGAATTTTCTGAATAACCTTAAGGCACGTAGATTATCTGCGGTCACCTTGAGGTTGATATGGAATAAATCCGTGGCGTTTGCTTCGTTAAGGAGCATTATCATCATTGCTGTGCCAATGCCGAGACCTATATAATCTGGATGGATGTGAATTATTAACTCGCCTCTATCTTGTTCCGGGTTTTCCTCGATCTCACCATATCCCACAAGTTGATTTTCGTGTATTGTAACTAATCCGATATAGTACAGGGGGTATCTAAATCGTAAATCAATTAGATCTGGGGATAGAGTTTGAGTGTGACTAGGTATTTCTTGATAGAATTGAATTAGTTGTTCCCGATCTATTTTTTGGATAGGTCTAAGTTCTATCTCTCTACCATCATTAAGGGTGTATCTCTTTTCATCCATCCCATTTTGTTATCATATATTAACAGTATAATATTTTCGGATAAAGAGCGGGATTATAGATTTATCTCCATTACGATGAAGGCGGATGGCTCCATCTCAAAACCATAGTCAAGTAATTCATTCTCAATCCATGTTTGTTCCTCAGGGTAGAGACAATGCATCGTGTTAACGCCCTTGACTGAGCCTTTTATCTGTGCGAATTCTAGACATTTTTCCGGGTCGCCTTCAAATAAACCTATGTGAAGCTGTTTATCCTCCATAAATCGGGCACCCATCACGATAAGGCTTCCAGTTACGTTATCCTTGTACACCATATCATTTTCTACCAGCCATTCACATAGTTCTGGACTCCACTTGTAGAATGTACGGTTCATAACCATCCAATCACCCCATTTCTTCGCTAATGGCATCAATAACTCGGTAGCTACATCAGGATCAGATATATTCTGGAAGTCTGTGTCTAGCTCTAATTCTATGTGTTCACATATTATCTTAGCTCCATGGAATGTTTCAGCAAGGCTCAAATCATATCTGCGTGCTAAACCAGCTGAAACCTCGTTCTTAACCCCAGTATACATACGCATAGATTCAACATCTTTTTCCTCGCTAAGCTTCAACCAATGCTCATAGAGCCGTTTTCCTAACCCTAAGCCCTGTCTTTCTGGTATGACCCTCAATGTTTCCAGCCAGGCTGAGCCATCTGGAAGTATACTATATTTTCCACACGCTACTACCTCCCCGTCCACCTCCTCGACACTCCAGTCTCCCTTCTCATCCTTGATGAACATATCCCATACATCAGGCACATAACTCAGGTTAGGTGTGGAGAGGGATTCCACCCATATGACTTTCTCTTTATCCTCTGGTCTAGCTTTTCTTAGTAATATTTCCATATTCGTCACTGAATACCCTATGAAACCCCGTTGGGGCTATTTCACAGTTTCCAAGAAATTAGAGATACTCCTCGCACTCGTAGCAATACCAGCGTTGGTATTGCTCAATCCATGTGGCGGGTTTACCGCATTTTGGGCATGTTTGAGCTTCATCCCCCGTCTCTATCGTTGTGAACTCTATCTCCACGAGATTTCCCTTTTCATCATATTTTGGTGTGTGGTGTCCCTCTTCACGTATCTTTGTTAGGTACTCTTCCCCCTTCTGGGGGTTGGTTGCTAACTCAAATAGCATTAGATAGGCACCTACGGGTAGAAGTTCATATTTTTCAACTAGTTCATGTGAGGTGTGTCCACCTTTCTCTGTATTGGGCATATCGCCTGTACGTAGGTACGTCAGGAAGTCGTTAAAGATCTCGGGTACGTAGTTGAGTCTATTTGCAGCATTTTCAGCGTGTTCTTCATCGAATTCGTATCTCTTCTGTATCTCATCGACCATATATCTCCAGTCTTTAAAGTCTATACTCATGGTGTCTTCCTCCTAGTGCCCCCATTTACGATTCAGTTCCTTGATTAGCCTATTGGTTGTATTATGACCAAAGTTTCTGGAGTCACGTTCTATAAACTGCTCTCCATACCTAACGTAATCCTTTTTTGACCCGTTATAATGTTTATTATTATATTTACACATCTGCTGGTAATCCGTCCCCTTAGGATCCGCTTGGATATCTTGATAAGCATGACGAGCCTCGTGAACCAATGTTCTTATTGCTGTACGAGGATCATCAAAGGCGTTTCCATTTGCGTTTATTCTAATCGTGCGTGGGATATCAGTTTCTGATCCATCAGGGTTTTTCCTTTTATGAGCCGGAGTATAACTGCCGCCAAGACCTTTATTGCTATTATTGGTTACCTTAAATTCATATTCGATACCAAGTTCTTTCTGTAGTATCTTATTAATTTCTTGCATGACAACCCCTCTCTGTCCCGGTTTTAGGTTTTTCCAGTTGTCTGGATGTAATTTATCAGTATAAAAATCATCCAGTTCGCTGATTTCATCCACAATATTATCCTGCAAATTAGTATCGGCGGGAGGTTCCTGAGTCCATATTCGAACCTTTTCACCGAGAATCGGAGAGTCCTCTGCATCAACTATAGCCTCGGGTAAACCCTTGGCTTCAACGCGTTTATATCTCTGACCAGAACCATCCACGAAGTTACCATTTGGGTCTTTGGTATACTTCCAGGTATTGATCTTTTTATCGTCTTTATGAATATCCCCGTATTTCTTCTCTACATAGCCTTCCCCTAGAGGCTTTACCTTATTTAGGACTGGTTTTGAGAATAATCCGGATATCCATGAAGCAGCTACTACGGCTGCTGCAGTGGCGGGGTAGCCTCTTCTGATTAATTCTTTTATTAGCCATGTATTGTTTGGTAGGCTACTCCATCCACCATTTTCTTTGATTCCTCCGTCATCAGCCAATACTGTTGGAGTGAGTAATATGGTCACCGAGATTAGGAATAGCAGAGTGGCGTACACAGCCACATTCTGTCTCTTCCTTTTTTTCATGAACATAAAGATGAGTCCAGCAATGCATAGAACAACTATCCCACTGATAATAATGGGATCAGTGTTGAAGAAAGCCATATAACCGAACCCAATAGCAGCTCCAATGATAGCAACCGCAGGCATATGGGGAGATGGCACCCCTGCTGGTTCATCTCCCTTTACTAGACCCGCGACATCCTTGAAGCCCAGTTGAAGTCCCATCACGATTAGACTCTCTTCCTGTGAGATCAATACCGTGATCATCATGAGGAACATAGTGATGGCGGATGGTCCGGATAGCAGGATTAAACCTAGAATAAAACTGACTGCGAGACCCCCCATTATCATGGGAAAAGCCCCAAAACCGATGGATGTCATGCTCTTAACGATCCATATGGGGGTGGAAGCTATCATTGATACGGCCTTCCCTATGCCCCGACTACGGAACATACCTATGAGCCACCAGAATAAGTATGTGGCCATAAAGTAGAACAACATAACCTTGGGACTGGCTTCCTGACCTGTAATGAATATTATTGGGTCAAGCCATGGATTCCCCCGTAATTCCAGCCATCATTTACCCAGCCCAAGAGGTAGAAATGAACCGCGTTAGCCAGAACCCCTGAGATCACAGCGGATATGATCATCCATTTAATCATCCCGGGAATGCCCGTAATGTAAGCCTTTAGTATCATTACTATGAACTGTATTAAATTTTCAGGGCTTTTTTCCTGCTGTGTCATATAAATTATCTATTTTAATAATATGTATAGCTTTATGAACCGTTCCCTAAAATAGTGGTGAAAATAGAGGAAATTACTCTGAAACGTGTAATCTTGTAATTACTACAACTGGGATATCCACTAAAAAGGGGCCAACTCTCACCGGGAAAGGCCACGGAAGAGGACCCTTATGGAGGCAGACGCCATCCCCTTTCTCGAATAACTCTATTTGAGTCGCGATTATGGTCGAGTTTATGCTTAGATAAAGAGCAATGGAGCCTATTAGAGAGG
>WJJC01000083.1 GCA_014729945.1 Candidatus Bathyarchaeota archaeon | reverse complement strand
TTCTGGGGAACATAGGCGATGCGACGCTGCTGCTGAGGAAGCATGGTGATGTCCGTGCCGTCGAGCAGTATCTCGCCGTTGTCCAGTTGGTGGAATCCTTGTATTGTTTCTAGTAGCAGGGTTTTACCTGCGCCTGTAGGTCCTATGACCACAAGGTATTGACTGGGTTCAGCTACTAGGTTTAGGTCTACTAGTTTGAATCCGTCGAAGTCTTTGTTGAGGTCGTGTAGTTCTAGTCGTCCACCCATTATGGCACCTTGGGATATGATGTGTTTCCGGGTTTAAATTCTATGCGGGGTTAGCCTTGGAAAAGGTATAGGGCGTAGGGTTTAAGCTGTGTACTTGTTACCACAGTCTCGCCCTGGGGGGTTCTTATCTCACCTAGGGTGAGTTTGTAGCTTCCTGCCCCTAGTATGAAGGGCGTATTCCAGTTGTAATCTGTTGTACGGTGTATATTATAGTACTGGCTTGATGTTCCCGAGTTTACGTATATTTTTGTCAAGGATAGTTTGAAGTCTCCTGTATAAGGTGCTCCGTTGCTGTGGTTTATCTTGACTGTGCCGGTTATGGGGGTGTTGTCAGGGTATGTGTCCTTGTCTACGACTATAGTTATGTTCAAGTCCTGTACTGTAAAGTTTAATGAGAGGGGGTTGTATGCTTCATCGTATTTTTCCCCGAGGGTTTCTAGCTCGGTTTCCAGAGTCTGAATTGTGTTGTTTTTCTCTATGAGTGTAGTATCAAGACTTTCCACGGTCAAGTGTAGGTCTAAGACTTGTTCTTCTATGTTGTTTACTTGTGTTTCCAAGTTTTGTTTTTCTTCCATAAGTTGATTGTACTGGGTTTGGGGTACATTGTTCTCGTATAGTTCCCTATACTGTGTTTCCAGGGCCTCATGTTCGTTTTGTAGTGTTTCTAGTTGTGTGTTTAATGTGGTTATAGATTGGTTCTGACTTTCTATGGTCTGGGCTAGATTGTTTATTCTAGGCTTTGTGAGTAGAGTGTTATCTATATAGAATCCAGCGAAGAAGCCGAGGAGGAGAGTGGCTGCGGCTACTAGTTTGAGGTCTATTTTAGGCATATATGTGGATTGTTTCTCAGGTTTATATTGCTATGGGAGGAAAGGTATGTACGTCTAGTAGATATTCCATTGATTATGGGCCATAGATGGGATATTAGACTTTTTTGGGTTTCAGATATGAAAGACGGAATTCATAAAAAAAGGAAACAATACACCAAAAAAAGATAAGAAAAAAAATACAACCTAGAAAAAGGGAGAAGTATCCATAGAAAATACCTGAAAACACTCATTAGCCAAACATATAGAAAACAGCTTAGTACAGAAAAAATTCTAAGCAAAAAGACTAAACATTTAGTACAGAAATGTAACAATAAAAAGGTTCTAGAAGATGGCGCTTATCCCTATGAAAGTGATCAGTATCCACATGATTATCCATCCTATAACTGTGTTCAAGACCGCTATAATAGCCGCCTTAACCCAGTCAGTCTCATAATAACGGACGATCAAGTAAAGGTACACCACAAGCTGCACCAAACCAGCTAGGGTTTGACCCAATAATGCTCCAATAACCGTGTTAGCGATAACCGCTGCAATTGTGATGAACACAGCATCCATAAACTTTGCCCTGTCTTCACCCACCACAATTCTACCCGCTATCCACAGCACAGGTGCCTGAATCAAAATACTGGCCAAAACGTATCCAATTATTGCTCTAATCAATATAATCACTCATAATCAGCATAGTTAATAAATAGACAAAAATAGCGTGATTTTATCTCATAGTAGCAGTAAAATACATATGGCTCCTTGGTTTGTTCCGTTGATTCCCTCAAATCTTGGGGTAACCCTGGGAGTCATCAAGAATCAAAGCATTAACTATTTACCAAACTATTTAACAAATCAAATAACAAACAGTACATGATGAGCTTCCTGGACTTCCTACAAAGAAAAACGCCTGAGATTCAAATACTGGAACTACTTGAAAAACATCTAGAAACATGCATTAAAGCCACTGATCTACTCAGCGAAGCTATGAAACAGAAACTAGATGAAAAAAATGAAAAAGCAAACCATATAATCGAAGAAATAAAAAAAGCCGAGGAAACAGCAGACTACCAGAGACGAGAAATAATAGACAAACTAGCACACGGCGTACTACCACCTATAAGCAAAGAGGATATGATGAAACTCGTCCAGCTCCTGGACAATGTGATAGACTGGACCGATGAATCAAGTCAGATGGTCAGAATAATCCCGCTAAACAACATCCCCGAGCATATACGAGATCTCCTAGTAGAGCAACAGAAACTGGCTAACAAATGCGTCCACGCCCTAAGAGATACTATAATAACACTATATGATGACTACGAGAAAGCCCTAGACAGGTGCAATCTCGTGGAGATAGTGGAACATGAGATGGATAGAATATATACTGAGATACATGAAGCCTTATACGACACAGGGTTAAGCGTCAACCAGGCCATACTCATCAAAGAACTAGCGGACAGACTTGAAAGCGTGGGAGATAGTTGCGAAGACACAGCAGACTTGGTAAGAGTAGTCGTGGTCACAGCATTCCGGTGAAATCCAGAATCCAGTAACTAGCATAACTCAAGGAGAAAGTACCGATAAAAGTACCCAGCCAAGCAGTAACAATCTCACGAATGTTATCATAATCAACATATCGATTCTCAGAAACCCCTATACCAATTATTGCACCCACTAAGATATGGGTGCCGCTGAGAGGCAAACCAAGTAAAGTACCGACAAGCAACGTCAAAGAGACCACGATCTGGGCAGCCAAACCCGATATGGGCTCCATTTTCACAAGAGAGCCTCCAACGGTCTGAACCACCTTTCTCCCAATCACCATCAAGCCAATGGCTAAACCAGCGCCGGTAACCAACCTAACCACCAAGGGTTCAGCTATCCCCATGGGCACGAGGAATGCAGTTACATTAGCTAAGTCATTAGCTCCGCGGCTGAACTCGGTTAGAATCACCCAGAAGAACAAAAATATGGCGCTCCAACGGGATAACATAAGATCGTTTTCCAACCCCTTCACTAGTCTAGATTGTAGATGACGACCATACTTGTTTAAGGCATATGAGCCAGCGAAGCCTATCAGGGGAGATAGAAGCCAACCAACACTAATACGAAAAACCATACTCAATGATACCCCCTGAAGCCCCCATTTAGCCAATCCAATCCCTACAACCGCCCCAACCGTGCTATGAGTGGTGGATACAGGGAGACCTCTGATGGATGCCAAGGTTAAAAACACGGCGACAGCGACCAATACCAATACGGTATCTGATTGAATCAAAGAACGCGTTAATAATTCATTACCTATAGTATCCTCTACACGACTCCCCAGATACACAGCTCCAAGAGAGGCAGCGATGGCACCTATAATAACCGCTGAATCCAAAGATAGCACGCCACTCCCAGCCACAGGGGCAAGAGTCTCATCATTAGCTCCTATGCTAATAGCTAAGTAAAGTGCCGCGAGTAAACCTATCACATTGCTGATTAACATATTTCACCTAGAAAAGGGGATATTATATAAATTGATTAACCCTTCACAACAGCTAAAGGGCTCATCCTTGCAACCCGTTTACCTATCCCCAAGTAATCCGTAACATCAACAACTCGCTCCACGTCCTTATAAGCGTCAGAAACCTCCTCAGCCAATGTAACCGTGCTAGCAGTCATCACATATATCCCTCTATTACGTAGCTCATCCTGCACATCCTCACCCCAATGAGTCCTCTTAGCCTTGGTCCTGCTCATAACCCGACCAGCCCCATGTGGAGTCGAACCAAAGGTCTTCTCCATAGCCTTACCTGTACCAGCTAAAACATAGCTACTAGTACCCATGGTTCCAGGTATAAACACGGGTTGACCTGTCCCTCTGTACTTGCCGGGTATCTCGGTTGAACCCGGTGGGAAAGCACGTGTTGCACCCTTACGGTGAGTCCACACCCTACGTTTTTTACCATCTATTCGATGCGTCTCATCCTTCACAATATTATGAGCAACATCATAAATCAAATCCATACCCATATCTTCCGAGGGGCGCCCAAAGACCTCCTCAAAACTCTCACGGACCCAGTGAGTGATGGCTTGACGGTTACAGAAAGCAAAGTTAACGGCGCAAGCCATGGCTTTTCTATACTCCTCTCCTTCACGGCTCTTAGCCGGTGCGCAAGCGAGTTCCCTGTCCGGTAACTGGATATTATACCTAGATACTGCTTTATCCATAACCTTAAGATAATCTGAACAAACTTGGTGACCAAAACCCCTACTCCCAGTGTGAATCATTAATGTAACCTGGTTTGGTTCTTTTAACCCGAAGTTTACAGCTGTATCCTGATCGAATATCTCTTCTACACGTTGGACCTCAAGAAAGTGATTTCCTGATCCCAGTGTACCCACTTGAGCTAGCCCCCTGCTTATAGCTCTATCACTGAGTACATCAGGGTCAGCTTCCTTCATCCTGCCCCATTCCTCGCAGTTTTCAGCATCCTCGTTACGGCCCATATCCCGTTCGATCAACCAGCCCACTCCATCCCTCACCATATCATGGAACTCGTTCCGGTTGAGTTTGAACCGTTTTCTGCTACTCCCGAGACCACTGGGCACTTTATTGAACATCTTATTAACTATACTCCCCAATTTGGACTCGATCTCTTCTATGGTAAGATTCGTTGATAGAAGTCTTACACCACAGTTGATATCGTATCCTACGCCGCCAGGACTAATCACTCCTTCATCGTAGTCGGTTGCAGCTACTCCGCCTATGGGAAATCCGTATCCTTGGTGTCCATCAGGCAGGGTGATGCTGTATTTCTGAATACCCGGCAGATGAGCTACATTGATGCATTGATTGAGCGTTTTATCATTCTTCATACTGTTGATTAATGCTTCATCCGCGTATATTCTACCAGGCACCCTCATCCCTTTGGACGCGGTCATAGGTATCTCCCAGATGTAATCATTAATTTTCTCTATTGGTAAGCTCATCTCATCTAGATATTACTAGTTGTGCATTATAAACAGGAATCATACATCCAGCACGAATCTCAGCACATGTTCATCTTCTTCCCGGATAATCTCCATCATATGATATGTTACCGCCTTCACCGCCTGTCTCTGCTCATGCTTATTGGGATCAAACTCTTCTCCCTGTAGCTCCCCCGTTAACTCTAGCATGTCACCCGAGTTGGTTATCTCTTTTACCTTAAACCCGGAGAAGAGTAAACCTTCAGCGTCTATCCTGAATATTATCTCCTCCAGCCATAGATAGAGCAAATGCTCCATATCCCCCGCTTCAAGCAAAACATCAACAGTCATCTCTGGATCAACCTCATCTGTATCCGTTATTACATCCATGGTTCCAATAGCAGCGTACTGGAAAGCCTCCTCCAAGCTAGTGCCCCTAGCCTCAATATAGACATCAGCAGTATGTTCCAGAAACTTGTAACTCATATTATTCAGTAAGGCTAGGAAGGTTATAAATCTGAAACTATGCCCTGGGGTAACGTATTATATTACTTTGTTGTTCATACTGTGAATTAATTTGAGTATACTGTGTTTTGACTTGGATGGCACATTATGTGATCTATGGGATAGTGAGGAACAGGCCATGTATAGACTTATAGACAGATTACACACCCAATGCGAACATACCAGAGAACAACTCGTAGAGGAGTACAAAGATACTTGGTCAATATATAAAAAAAGCTACATGAGGAAAGTCGACAGGGGAGAAGAGGAAATGACTATCCGGACCCAGCACATCACAGAGCTACTCAAGGAATTAGAAGTAATAGATGACCCCCACCTCCTAGCACAAGATCACTGGAACACCGTTCTCAAAGAGATGCAAATCTACCCCGACGCTGTACCCACCGTCCAAATACTCGCTGAAAAGCGTAAACTAACCATGATAACTAATGGAGCACCTAGGTTCCAGAGGGAAAAGATCAATAGAATAGGTATAGAAGAATACATTGAGGAGATAATAGTATCAGGGGAGCTTGGGCATCATAAACCCTGTAAACTCATTTTTGATATTATGACCCAGCGGATCAACTCCCAGCCAGAGGAAATGGTCTATATTGGGAACGATTATCACAAGGATATCATCGGGGCTCATAAGGCAGGATGGAGTACAGTATGGGTCAACAGAAAGGAACAGCAGCCAAGAGGAATAGAGCCAGACTGGAACATAAACAGTTTATCGGAGCTAAGGAAGATATTTTGAGGTCATCTGTCTACGTTTCTGGATCATTTTCCCCGGATTCCTCTTCCTGTGCTGGTTCCTCTTTTGATTTTAGCTCCTCATTTATCATCCATGGACCAATTAAACCACTGTACAGAATAGTACCTAGTACGATGGGCATGCAGATATCAGGGTACAACCCAGGCGTCAAGAAAACTTGAGCGTTTGGATCATATAACTGGGGTAGTTGACTCATTACGAAGGCAGGTAACCCTGATGCGTAGACGACTTTAGCGATGGTTTTCTCCTCGTGGTTAAACTGTAGAGCGTTTCCTATTCCCTCCACCAGTATATATCTCATAGCCATTAAGAGAATCACCAGCATGAATCCCACAAACATGTACTTCCAGGAAAGAGACACTACCACACCGATATAGACGAAGAAGAAAGACTTTATGAAGAATACAATCTCCTCGTGGAATTCGCGTAGCTTACGAACATTTATACGAACTTTTCCGGGTCTACCAAGGGTCTCCATGAAAAAACTGTAGTTGGTTATTGCTAAGCCGAAGGCTAGAGCGGTCATGGCTCCCGCACCGTCTCCTATTATAGCTTCGCTGAGAATATAGAGGGGCATCAAAACAGCCAAGGTTATCATATATGTATAGGGGTGAGTACGTAAGCGATTCAATATATTGGACCATGATAAACCTGCGGAAATACCCAATAAAGAGGATAAGATGAAAGTGCTTACGATGTCACTTACTCCGTCTCGTATGCTTACACCGGGTTGGAGAATCATCTTAATCAACGTAATAGAGGCAATGATGCAGATGGGATCAGAGATGATGCTCTCCATTGTAAGCATAATCTTGGTGCTTCCCAAATTGGGTACAGATTTCTCCATACTACCCAGTATTCCGAATACTGCGACTGTACTGGTTCCACCAATCATAGCGCCTAGTAGCATGCCTTGAAGCATGGTAAAATCATTTGGTAAAACAGAGCTAGTGACGAACCCTACCAAAAGTATAGCGAAAAATATGGATGAAACAGATAAAGCCGCGGCCTTACCCATATTATCAATCAAGGTGATGATATCCACATTAATACCAGCCTCAAAGAGGATTATACTCAAGGCTAATATACTCATCAAGGGCGCCAACTCGTTAAACAGACCCTTATCGATGTATTGGATACCAGAGCCCATTAGTACACCGAACCCCATTAACCAGATAACATCAGGTATCTTTGTGAAACGGTAAATAAGTGAGCTGATAAAGCTCAATAGAAGCGTCAAACAGACTAGTATAATTAGATTTTCAACATGCAAAACGGTTATCTCCTACCCGGGTACAGAATTTGGTACCCAACAGCGTTTTTCTTCATGTATAAATACACGAGATTAGTAAGTACATTCTTGATAAATGCCTTCGCTTCCGTGCAATACATTATTACGTTAGAAAAACGTCGGTCTGGAAACATTATTAATGTCTCTCGTTCTGAGAGTACTCATCATAGCGATATATAATTCATTCGCCTAAACTTAATATAGCAGCTATATTGGGATACAATTCTCTCAATAAGCTTTTTTTATCTATTTTAAGTTAAAATGAAGTTTTTTATTCATCTTCAAACTCTCTACCAACCACATCAATGAATAAGAGGATCAACAATACACCAAACTGATCCCCGAAACTCATAAAAAAACACGCTCAAGCCAGTTTATCACAATATTTTTCCTCAGTTTACGGATTATGGGTAAGATAATAAAACTACAGTAAGGCTGTTCACGGTTAAACTCGTGGTATCTATGGGGATAATTTTCTGCCTCGTTGAACTTTTTGGCTAGCACAACGTGGGTTACTATCTTATATCGATACTGTTTGTTCTCATTCATCTCATAGATAAGTTTCAAGGCGGTTTCTTTCTGAGCCTCGTTATGATAGAAGAACACTGAACGGATTCAACTGGACGAGATCATGCGTTATGAAACATACCTTAAGGAGCCACAGGAAGCTAATCTGATCTAGGTCAAAAGTTATTTGCACTACTTCTGCGTGCCATGTGGTCCCGGTGCATATTTGTTCATACGTGGGGTTAAGACGATCTACGCCCATATATCCGGGTTTAATATCCATTACACCCCTGAGTCGCCTTAAAACAGCCTCAGTGGACCAGAAACAACCACCACCTAAGGTAGCGACCTCGACATAAGTCATATAAACACCATTTAAGAGTCGCTGTTAAACCCTACTCTAGTATCGTCTTTATCCTTTCAAGAATTATCTCCTTGTCCCCCGGCAAGAGATATTCTACCTTTAGGGTTATACGGTTGGCTGCTTCGTTGGTTATGAAGTAGGGTTCATATAATGTCTTTATGCTGGGCTCACCCTTGAGCAATTCCTCGTATAGTGTCCTCAAAGAGATTTTATCATGATCTAAAGTCACCCATGCGTATGAGGGTGGAACCAACTCATCGCAGATAGATTCCTCCATTAATACACCTGAGGTTACACAGTCAATCAGCCCCAGTTTCTCACTAAACTCATGGGTCTCCTCCAGCATAGTCTCATAGTATGCGTTATCATCCCGCTCCATGAACAGCTCCATGGCTTTTACAAGCCCCATAATGGTTTCGCGACTCATCTTTGCCGCCCTGCCTATTCCATCAAAAGGATATGCGTTAAGATGTGCCAGATTTATTAGATCCTCTCGACCGATTAATATTCCACTGTTATTAGGAGCACCCATCTGTTTACCCCCACTAAAGATGACCAAATCTGCTCCAGTATCCAATATCTTCCGGGGCACCACTTTATGAGTAAGACAGGGTGCTGCGTCGACTATTACAGGCACATTATGACTGTGAGCCACTTTTACAAACTCGTTTAATGGTATCTGGTCTTTGAAAGCGTATAAGGTATAATAATAGGCTGCAGTCTCACCCGTATGGAAGACCTCATCTAGGTCATCAACTGTAACACCTGTCCTTGTTCCGGCCTCAATCCTATTACCTCCAGCTGCCTCGATGGCGTGATCATACTCACTCCGGGAATCTCCTAGTACTATAAACTCCGATGGGAGATCATCTGTATCGCGGGGCAATCGCTGAATAATATGAGTCCAGTCTGAAATACCCAAGGGATCATGCTCCTCCAGTTCGGTATTCCTAAACATACATGCAGCACAGGCTAACATAAGGGAATTAACCGCGCCAGCTGTTGGTAAACCCGCTTCAGAGTCAAATGATTCTGCTAATCTTTCCCCTGCCCATGTTTGCAGTTCAGGTATGGATATAAAGGCTTTAGAGGCGTCCAGCATTACCTCAAAAACACTGGAATCCGGCATACTACCTCCCAGGCTGGTGAGGCATGTGGCAGCGTTAATGGTGCGTCTTAATCCTATTTTCTTGTACGGATCATAAACCAAGATAATTCAAGATACAAAAAGGGAATATAGAAATAAGTGGTTTACCAGTCAAACCTGTATTTCAATTATTTAACCTTTATTGATGTTACAAAGGTTTAAAACAGAGGAGAATGGATGAGACAGGATGCCCGAACAAGTGAACCAGTTACAGTGGCTAAACACAAGATACACAGCAATACTGGAGGACCTGCGTAACAACACCACAGATGAGACCACGGAGAAAATACTAGAACTTCTGGAGATAAATCAGCAGATACAGGCACAGATAATGCTACGACTATTAATAGAGCAACAAGAACTAAGAAGTGACACTGATACACAGCTCATGGAGATAAGCCACTACCTCCAGGAGATTATACTATCCAGAAGCAGGGAAGCAGAAAACCTAGAAAAAGTAAGATAACCGGTATTTTAATCGATAGAGATAATATTCCCTATTGAGATGATCGTTGGGATGCCACGTAGAGAGAAGATTCATTATAAGGTCCTTGAGAAGGCTAAGCGCTTGGTTAAGAATGGACAGGTTGAACCTCTTAATAATGGCAGGTTTAATGTTGTCGGCGATCATGGGACCTATAATGTGGTAGAGACCCCTGAGGGTGATCTTGCGTGTAACTGTCCCGGTTATCGTTATAAGGGAAGTTGTAGTCACAGTACAGCGGTTAAGATGATTACGGGTAGACTTAACATACGCTAAATAAATCGTAAACCTTGAGGAGTTTACTTTTTATTTAGCCACCTAATAACAGTTACTTGACGTACCTTGATATCCGAAGAAACCAACATAGATTTCGAAGAGAGAAGCAGGAGGAACGTCATCCACTTCTACCGGGAGGAATTATTAAAGGTAGACGAAGGGGAGAAGGCTACAGAGCACTTTAATGAGCGCCAACGTAAATCCCTTGTAAAGCAGGGAGTCCTCACCAGAACCTATGGACACGGTGGATGTAGGCTGGAACTTACAAAACAAACCAAGAAGATCATCAAGAAACAAGCACAATAGCCCCAGAACTACAACATTTTATTTGACTACCCAAGTAGTCTATTGATTGAATTTGTCGATCATTGAGCCCGAGGGAAAAGCGAAAACTCGATCATTTAGACTTGATAACGCGATATATCGAGAGGTTAGTAAGATCGCTGAGAAAAGGAATTTATCTGTTAGTAACTTATTGGAGAAAATTGTAACGGATTATGTATTATTTTATCAGTGGAGCGAGGAGCTAGGGAGTGTAATTTTTTCACCCAACACCATCAAAGAGATTATAGAAGCAGTTGATGAAGAAGAAATCAAACGTATAGCCGAAAACGTGGCTCACGCAACATTCCTAAAATCATATTTAGCCAGAGGAGATGAGCTTAATCAAGAAACG
>WJJC01000082.1 GCA_014729945.1 Candidatus Bathyarchaeota archaeon | reverse complement strand
TAACCTCCGGTTGACTGAATCTGGCCTTATCACTTGCTAATCTAAAGTCGCAGAACATAGCTAACTCATTGCCTCCACCCAAGCAATAACCGTTAATAGCGGCAACTACTGGTTTCTGGAGTTCTAGTATCTTGAGGAATGTCTTGTGGCCGGTGTCACTTATATTTCTGGCGCCGATGGTTGATAACTCTGGGAATTTTGAGATATCGGCTCCTGCGCAGAAGGCTCTATCACCTGCCCCTTGGAATAATACTGCTTTGGTGCCGGAGTCTCGTTTAGCTTCATCTAGGTGATCAGAGATCATGTTCAGCATTTCCAGTGTCATGGTGTTTAGTTTGGATGGTCGATTGATGGTTATAGTCATTAAACCCTCATGTTTCTCCATTACTACTGGTTTCTCCTCTCCTAGTCCAGCTTCTTTCATCTCAAAGGGTCCACGAGGTATGTTTCCACCGAGCTTGATGGCTGTATCAATGTCTTCAGCGGATGCAATAGCTTCATCTAGGACCTGTTCTGCTTCTTTGACGAAAGGCTCCAAGAGGAGTCTTATATCGAAACCCTCAGCTTGGCTCTCCTTTACACTTGGACGTTCCTCGTAGCTATAGAATCCTTCACCGGTTTTTCTACCCAGTTTCTTCTCATCATATAGTTTCTCAATTAAAGAGTGCGGAGCATATTCTTCTCCTAGGTTCTCCTCAAAGGTCTTCAGTATATCATAGACTATGTCGAGTCCTATTAGGTCGCTCAGCATGAAGGGGCCGAGGGGCATACCTGCTTTGTGCTGCATGGCTGCGTCTATCTGCTCCATCTCGTACTTGTCTAGTAGTTTGGCTGCCTCGTTGAGGTAGGTTATGAGTATTCGGTTGACTATGAAGCCGGGTGCATCTTTTTTTACCCATACGGGGGTCTTTCCCATCTTGCGCGCTATATCCATTACGGTCTTTACTGTTTCTTCGCTTGTCTGTTCTCCCTGGTTTACCTCTACGAGTCTCATAATGGCTGGTGGATTGAAGAAGTGCATTCCTATGAAACGTTCGGGGTTGGATACGGCTTCTGCTATCTCTGTGATGCTTAAGCTACTGGTGTTTGTCGCTAGTATTGCTTCAGGGGGTGCGTATTGATCTACTTCTTTCCAGACCATGTGCTTGAGGTCCATCTTCTCTGGTATGGCCTCCAACACCAGTTGGGCGTCGCCAACTGCTTCCTCTAGATCCGTCGTGAAATTAATCCTGTTCAGTATCTGGTCCATCTCTTCCTCAGAGATTCTTTCACGTTTAACGAGTCTACTAAGGCTGCTTTTTACGCTCTCCTCACCTTTGTTCAGATACTCTTGAGCGATGTCTCTAACTACTACTTTGTATCCCGCGGATGCGGCGACTTGAGCTATACCATGACCCATAACTCCAGCGCCCAGTACTGCTATCTTCTCTACTTGATCAGGCTGCAATGTCTCTCAATTCGTCTTAGTTGGATTAGACTTAATTGTTTTCCGACGGTTTAGTGGTAAACCTATTATTTTGGGTGGTTCTATCTTGGCGCGAGAAGTAATATGAGACAATTAGTTCTGTTGAAGGATATACCTGAACTCACTGAGATAACTATTGATAGTGAGACACGGAGACCCAAGACAGAGGGGATCAAGACCAAGATCAGTGAACTGGATAAACGTGCCCTTGAGGCGGCTCTCAGGGCTAAGGAGAAGGTGGGTGGTGAGGTTACGGTTCTATCGATGGGTGATGAGAAGACAAAGACAGCGCTACTTGAGGCGCTTGCCATGGGCGCAGACTCAGCGTATATGGTTATTGAGCCAGGGCTCAAGGGGTTGGACACCCATGCTACCAGTAAGGTGTTGGAGCAGGCTATCAGGGAAATCGGGAAGTATGATGTTATCATAGGTGGAGAGATGACGTTAGATAGTATGAGTAGCCAGATGGGTCCAAGACTTGCCGAGCTATTAGATCTCCCACAGGTAACCTACGCCAAGGAGTTTGAATTATTAGAGGCTAAGGTGAAAGCAGTACGGGATCTAGAGGATTTCGATGAGGTTGTTGAAGCTCCTCTACCAGCTGTTGTTACGGTTGTGCGTGAAATTAATGAACCTAGGATACCTAGTCTCATGAATATTATGAAGGCTAAGAAGAAGCCGCAGACGGTGTGGAGTCTTGAGGATCTGGGTTTAAGCCTTGAAGAAGTGAAAGAACAGAGCTTTATCGAGGTAATTGACGTGGTGGCTCCTGAAGTGAAACGTAAACAGGTATTGATTGAGGCTGAGACTGTCGAAGAGGTAGCAGTTAAGCTTGCTGAAGCTTTATACGCGGAGGATGTACTATGAGCCTTCTAGTGTTCTCAGAGAGCAGAGAGCTAGCTTACCAGCTACTGGGTAAAGCGGCTGAGCTAGCTGAAAAAATGGATTCAATGGTTTATTGCTTAGCGGAGGATGAACCAGAGGTTTATCTGAGCTATGGCGCGGATAAAGTACTGGTAGCTGAGCTAGGTGAAAAAGCTGTTGAACCACTTAGAGATGCATTAATTGAAGCTGTAGAAATATCGGGTGCTGAGACTGTTTTACTCGGGGCAACAAAGCTCGGGAAAGAACTAGCACCTAGAGTCGCGGCAACCCTGGGCGTTGGATGCTTGAATGAATGCAACAAGGTAGACTATGTTGATGGAGAGATAATTGTTGAAAGATTAACCTATGGAGGTTCAACAATAGCTAAAGAGAAAAGCACAAGCACCCCAACAATAATCACAGCACCGCCGAAAAGTTTCGAAAAATACGCAACAGAACAAAAAGAGGGAGAGGTAATTCAATTAGAGTACCAGATACCCGATACGAGGATAAAGGTTCTGGAGCGCAGCGAGAAACCTAAAGGAGATCAGGATCTGGAGAACGCGGATATCATCGTATCTGCTGGACGTGGATTCAAGAATAAAGATGATTTGAAGATGCTAGAGGCGCTAGCTGAGGCTCTAGGAGGTGCGGCATTAGGCTGTACTAGGCCCATTAGCGCGGATCTGGGGTGGATGGAGGAGTGGGTTGGTATTAGTGGTAAAACGGTTAAACCCAGTCTCTATATTACCTGCGGGGTTAGTGGTCAGATCCAACATGTAGCCGGGATACGGGACAGTAAAATCATCGTCAGCATAAACAATGATGAGAACGCTGGTATACATGGTGTTAGCGATTATAGTATTGTCGGTGACATCTATGAAGTGGTACCCGCACTGTTAGAGGCTTTGAAGGAAAAAGTCTAAGCCCTACCATTCCCTATTATTTTGTATGGTTTTTGATACACAGACACTGGAGGCTATCAAAAATGCGGCTCGCATCATTGTGAACAGTAGTTATGTTACTTGTCTCACTGGTGCCGGTATTTCTGTTGAGAGCGGTATTCGTCCTTTCCGCGGCCCAGGGGGATTATGGACTGAGAAAGGAGAGCCTTCTATGGATGGTTACCAGCGTTTTTTGAGGGACCCTGAGGCTTACTGGAGTAGGAGGCAGGAGAAGGATAGTGAGTTTGGGTTAGCTATATTGAATAGTGAGCCTAATCCGGGCCACATTGCTCTGGCTGAGTTAGAAGAGATGGGGGTTCTAAGGTGTTTGATAACCCAGAATATCGACAATCTGCATCTTGCCGCGGGTAGCAGTAATGTATTGGAGATTCATGGTAATGGGCGTTATCTTAGATGTATTGAATGTGCATCCAAGTGGCATGTAGATGAATTCAAGATAGACAAGTTGCCTCCCCTGTGCCCGGAATGCGGCGGCGTTGTTAAGACAGATACAGTAATGTTTGGAGAACCCATTCCAGGTGAAGTACTCAAACGTTGTTTTGAGGAATCCGAGAAAAGCGACTGCATGATTGTAGCTGGGACAAGCGCTACGGTTACACCTGCGGCGAATCTTCCTATGATAGTTCAAAGAAGAAATGGGAAACTGGTGGAGGTTAATATCCGTGAGAGCCAGATCAGCAATAGATGTGATGTTAATATTTACGCTCCCTCGGGGGAGGCTCTGCCCAGATTGGTGGATGAAATAAGAAGACTAAGTTAGCTTTCTCCGGGTCCAGTCTGCTATCTCTTTGCATGTGGCGAACCAGACATCGCCTTTTTCCTTGGCGTCGAGAAGCAATTGTTCAAGCATGTCTAGTCTGCTTATTCTGCCAATGCACTGGGGGTGGCAGGTTAGTCCAAAGTATTTTCCCTGATTGTAGATTCCTTCCCATTCTGGTTTCCATAGATCCCAGACCTGTTTTGGGTTCATCCGGTTGGTCTCGAAGTGAGGCCAATCATCCATTAGCCACTCAACTGGGAGCTCAACCAGCCCAGTGTCTTTCCCCCTCCAATTCAGCATATAAGGCATGTCATTGTCCATGAAGTTACTGTCATACTTGAAGCCCAGTTCCTTTACTAGTTCTAGTGTTCTGTCGCTGATAAGCCAGTAAGGAGCTCGGAAGCCCTCTGGTTTCACCTCTAGTTTTTCGAAAGATTTCATTGATCTCTCGAATACGCCTCTCTCGCTCTCTAGGCTGATCTCGGCTAATCGTTCATGAAGATATCCGTGGGCGGCCATCTCATGACCTCTGCTGATTATCCCCTTACAGCTCTCCGTGAACTGGTCTATTGTCCAGCCTGGTGTGAAGAAGGTTGCCTTTATCTCAAGTTCATCCAATAGATCAAGTATCCTGGGTATGGCTACGTTAGGTGCATATCGACCTCTACTCTGGGCCACTATGTCCAATGGTTCTCGTCTTACCAAAGCGCTGTTGGAGTCATAGTCGAAGCTCAAGTTAAAGCATGCTCGGTACCCATTTGGCCAAAAAGTATCTTTCATACATGAAAATAGCTACTTTATGCCTATAAAATATCTCATTATTACGTAATATGATGTGAATAGTACGCACATCAGCATTTCTAGTTGATAAAAAAGGATGGACTTTTATCTCTCTTTAAATTGTTTATTACCTTGACTCAAAATGAGCCAAGACAATATTATCTACGTTGGACGAAAACCGGCGATGAGCTACGTAATGGCTACCCTCGCGACATTCAACAATAACCATGACACTGTTGAGTTAAAGGCGAGAGGCAGAGCGATCACTACAGCAGTAGATACGGCGGAGATCACAAGGAACAGGTATATGGTTGGAATGGAGCATCCTGAGATAGTCATCGGCACAGAGCAAGTGGAAGGCGATAAAGGGCCGAGAAACGTCTCAACAATGACAATCATATTGGAGAAAGGTGAATCAGAGGTTCCTCAAGAAGTTTTCAATAGGCACCCTAGGAGAAAAAAGAAGAAAGAGAAACAGCAGCCGAAAGAGGAAAAGGCTGAGGTAGAGACAGAGGAGGAACCTGAGGAGAAGGAAGAAGTTGCACCTGAAACAGATAAAGAAGTATCCAACATCAAAGGCGTTGGTGAGGCCACAGAGGAGAAGCTACGCGCAGCTGGGTATGATACGGTCTCAAAGATCGCCGAAGCAGAGTCCTTTGAACTCGCTTTAAAGACGGGACTCAGCGAGAAACAGGTTGCCAAGATCATCGACGCAGCCAATGATGTTTAGGGGGGAAACCTCTAAAACCCATTATTGTCTCCTCTCAATGGATAAAGATGAGAGTTTTACAGCTACACTGTAGTGATTTTAACTATGAGACCTTGAAGGAGACCCCTGTTGCGGAGCACCCTGCGTTCCCCAAGGAGGGGGATTATGAGAATATACTCGTTTGTTTCACTTGTTTCGAGAAGCAGGATGTGAACCGTGAATCAGAGATTATTGAGCAGTTTGTTGAGAACATTAAGACAGATACGGATAGAATAGGATGTAACCAGGTGCTTCTTCACCCTTACGCGCATCTAAGCCATGAACTGGGTAGCCCCAAGCGGGCTAAGAAATTCTTAGAGGATCTTCAGAATAGGCTTAAAGAGGAGGGTGTTGACGCCCATAAGAGTCCTTTTGGCTGGTACAAGGCTTTCGGTTTGTACTGTAAGGGTCATCCGTTGGCTGAGGCGTACAGAGAGTACTAGGGGAATACTTTTCCCGGGTTCATTATCTGGTTGGGGTCAAATAGTTGTTTTATCCCCTTCATTAACTCCACCTGTTTTTCACCCACTTTTAACGGTAGAAATTGTTTCTTGGTGTAGCCTATTCCATGTTCTCCGCTTATTGTTCCCCCGAGGCTGATGCTGAGCTCTACGAGGTCTCTCATGGAGTCCTCTATGGTCATCAGCCACTCCTCATCATCTTGTTCCTTTCTTACTACATTCCAGTGGATGTTACCATCACCCGCGTGACCTACAGGTACTAAGATTACACCGTATTTCTCCTCTAAAGGCATGGCTCTTTCCACGAATTCAGGTATCCTGCTGCGAGGAACACATATGTCGGCTTCATCCACGTCGTAGAAGGCGTCGTAGGCGTCGGCCATGGCTTTTCTCGCCTCCCAGAGCTCGTCTTGTTGTCGTTGGGTCTCGGCTAGGTAGACCTCGACGGCGCCTAGTTCAAGGCAGGCTTCTCCAGCGATCTCTAGGTCATGCATTAATTCTTCATCGTTATTTGATTCTACGCCTATTAGTAGGTATGCGGGGTGTTTGTTTTCTGGTAGTTTTCTCTCCAAGTATTTTTCTATGGTGAGTACCGCGTGCTGGGTTAGGAACTCTAATGCGAAGGGGTTTACTTTTCTGTGTATTATCTCGCTTACAGCCTTAGCGGCGTCTTCTATGGATGTAAATGGTGCGTAGATCAAAGCGGTCTTTAACGGCTTCGGAATGAGTCTAAGGGTCGCTTTGGTCACAACCCCTAGAGTGCCTTCGCTGCCTATAATCAGGTCTATGAGGCTGTACCCTGTGCTGTCCTTAACGTTTTTTCCACCCATTTCCAGTACTTCTCCTGTGGGTAATACGATCTCTAAACCGTTCACAAAGTCGCGGGTTACTCCATATTTCATGGCTCGCATACCACCGGCGTTGGTGTTGATGTTACCCCCTATACTCCCGGAGTTCTCACCCGGGTCTGGTGGGTAGAGGAGTCCTTTTTTCTCGGTCTCCTCGTGTACGTCCATTATTAATACGCCAGGTTGTACGGTTATCATGAGGTTTTCCTCGTCTAATTCGAGGATTTTGTTCATATGCTCCATGCTGAGGGCTATTCCACCGTGTACTGGATGGTTGGCTCCACTGAGGCCTGTTCTGCTTCCTTGTGGAGTCACTGGTATCCTGTGCTGGTTAGCGTAGTTTAGTAACTCTGATACTTGTCTTGTTGATGTGGGTCTTACAACTAGGCTGGGTTTGTGAGGTCTTAATGGAGACTCGTCTATGCTATGAGTCTCCAAGTCCTCTGGTTTGGTGGAGAGGTTATCCTCCCCCACGATCTTGGTTATCTCGGTTATGTTCTCATATGTTATCTCGTTGTAGTTAGGCACCTTCCCCTTGCTCCTTAATCTTCTCTATGAGACGAGGGATTATCTCATATAAATCTCCAACCGCTCCTAGGCTGGAGATCTTGAAGATGGGGGCCTCCGGGTCTTTGTTTACGGCGATTATGACGTCACTGGTTTTCATACCGGCTTGATGCTGGACTGCGCCGCTTATTCCACATGCCATGTAGACCTGTGGTCTTACTGTTCGCCCACTTAATCCAACTTGGTGCCTGTAATTGATCCAACCCTCGTCTACGGTGGGTCTTGACGCACCTACTGCTGCCCCCAAGGCCTTGGCTAGTTCCTCTATTAGTTCGAAGCCTTCGGGTTCTCCCAGTCCGAGTCCACCTGATACGATGAGTTCTGCGTCTGTGATGCTTATCTGTTCGGCTGCTTCCTCGAATCCTATTACTTTGATGCGGTCTGTTAGCTTGCTCATGTCCACTGGTTGTTTAATCACTATGCCCGTTGGGTCTTCAACTATCTGGGATTCAGGGAACATCTTGTATCTGACGGTTGCCATCTGGGGTCTGCTGTTAGGTGTGATAATGGTAGCCATAATGTTTCCACCATAAGCTGGACGTGTCTGCCGCAATAGCCCAGATTCGGGATCGATATCCAAGCTGGTGCAGTCAGCGGTTAAACCGGTTTCTAGTTTAGCTGCTACCTTGGGCCCCATGCTTCTGCCAATACTGGTGGCTCCTACCAGTACTATGCTTGGGTCTATTTCCTTGATACATTGAGCTAGTAGGTCGCTGTAGGGGTCATCTCTAAAGTGTTCTAATTCAGGGTCATCGTAGATGAATACCTTGTCTGCGCCTCTGTTGACCAGTTCCTCGGCTGAGTTATCCAGATTTTCTCCAATTATCACAGCGTACACGGGTTCATCTAACTGTGCCGCGAGTTCCTGGGCTTTCCCCAGAAGTTCATAGGATACATTGTGAAGCTCGCCTTGGCTCATCTCTGCATAGACCATGACACCTTCTGCGCCTTCGGGTTCTTCTATCGTGGTCTCCCTCATGATGATGGCGCCTTCGGGGCAAGCGTCCACGCATTGACCGCAGACTCTACACGCCTCTGTGATATGGGCTTTGCCGTCACGCATCTCTATGGCGCCGAAAGGACAGGCGGGTATACATACCTTGCAGCCGGTGCAGTTTTCTGTAACATATACTGGTGCTTCACTCATTTAGACCACCTTGCACTCCTGTAGTTTTTGATAAATTGCCTCCACGAGTTCCTCCGTGGTACCTTCTAACACTTCTCCGGCTTCGTGAGTCTCCGGCTCAAAGATCTTGACTACTCGTGTAAAACTGCCCTCTAGACCTATCATATCAGGATCTATATCTAGGTCCTCGTTGGTGATCTCCTTGATCTCTGCTTTTTTGGCTTTGAGTCTGCCTCTGAGGGTGGCTAGCCTTGGTTGGTTGATGTCTTTGCTGACGCTGATGAGTAATGGTAGAGGTGCTTCCAGGGTCTCTATTCCATCATCCATGATTCGTTTGAGCGTAACTTTTTCATCCTCGATTCCCTGAACCTCATTCACGTAACATACATGGGGGATTCCCAGGTGTTCAGCCATCTCTGGCCCCGTTTGACCGGTGTCACCGTCTGTGGTTTTTAATCCGCAGAGGATGATATCGTAGTCCCCCATGTGTTCTATTGTCTTGGCTAGGGTTAGGCTAGTGGCCCAAGTGTCTGCCCCTGCGAATGCTCTGTCTGTTGCAATGTAGCCCTCGTCTGCGCCCATGGCTATGGCGTTTCGCACGGCATCGGAGGCCCATGGTGGACCCATGGTAAGTACCTTGACTGTTCCACCATGGTTTTCCTTGATCTTTAATCCTTCCTCTATGGCGTATTCGTCGAAGGGGTTGATGACCGCGGCTACTCCTTCTCTTTTGAGTCTTCCTGTCTCTTCGTCGAATTCTACCTCGGTGGTCTCGGGAACCTGTTTGATGCAGACGACGATGTTTAAGCCTTCACTCATTATTATCACTACGGTATTTTTACTATGAAGGATTGATACGTGTATAAAAAAGAGTGGATTGTGTCGAAGGAGTTTTCTACATTTGTCGATATATTGAGGATATGCGACTCAGTGTAGAGGATTTTCTTGTGGAGGCTGGGGTAGAGTATAGACTAATCGAGTTGAAGGATCGGGCCATCACGGTCAATGATGTGTTGGAGTACAGTAGTGAGCCCGTTAATCCTGAGGAGATATGCAAGACCATCCTCGTGAAGCAAGGGAAACAGTACTATGCATTGTTCTTACGTGGCTCTGATCGGGTGGACTTTAAGAAACTCAAGAAGTTAATAGGGAAAGCACAGATTGCATCGCTGGAGGAGATAAGAGTGGTGACAGGCGTGGACCCTGGAGCCATCTGTCCTCTTCTACTGGATGTTCCGGTTATTGTGGATAAAAGATTATTGGAGTTGGAACGACTGAATTTCGGTTCAGGGCATCATCTTTATGGAGTAGAGATTGCTTCAAGTGATCTGGGGCGAGTTTTGGAGTATACTGTTGCTAATTTCGCCGAGTAACATGCAATAAACTTATCAAATACGTCATATTTATGACATACCGTAAAGAAAATATACTAACAATATACAGCATACAGAGAAAAACCACAGAGGCTCAATATGACACCCGATAAAAAACAGAGCAAAAAAGAACTCGAGCAAAAAGTTAAAGAGCTAGAGGAAAAAGCTGAGAAGCTAGAAGCAGAACTCCATGAAACAGCCAAGCAATCAGAGAAATATCTTAACCAGTTGAAATACGCGAAAGCGGACTTGGAGAATATGCAGAAACAGCATCAGAGACGATTAGCTGAGGTTATTGAGAAAGCCAACGGAGAGTTATTGGAGAAACTGCTTCCCTTTATAGATGAGCTTGAGATACTTCATAGCAAGGACGCGGATAAAGAGAAGCTCCTTGAGGGCGTTAAGATGGTTCATGACAAATTATTAAAGCTCGTTGAGTCGGAGGGGGTTAAACAGATTAAGGGAGTGGGTGAGAAGTTTGACCCATTTAAGCATGATGCCATAGTAGAAGTGGAGACCCTTGACGTGCCTGATGGATGTATCGCTGAGGAGATTAGACGTGGGTACATGTTCAGGGATAAGGTGTTGAGGGCCAGCGTGGTTAAGGTGGCTAGAGCCCCTGATGTTGTTGAGATAGAGATAGAGGATAATCAAGATGAGTGAGATTAAACGAGAAAAGATCATAGGAATTGACTTAGGAACGACAAACAGCGCAGCCGCAGTTATGATGGGCGGTAAAACAACGGTAATCCCCAGCGCTGAGGGCCCAACTGTAGCTGGTAAGATGTTCCCCAGCGTAGTAGCTTTCACAGAGGAGGGACAACTACTAGTGGGTGAGCCGGCAAGAAGACAGGCTATCACCAACCCTGAGGGAACCATACGTGAGGTTAAACGCCATATGGGCACAGACCGAACAATAACACTTCAGGGCAAAGAGTATACACCCCAGCAGATTAGCGCATTCATACTGCAGAAGATTCTCCGAGATACAGAAGACTATCTGGGAGAGAAGGTGAAGAAGGCCGTTATCACGGTTCCAGCTCACTTTAACGATAACCAGAGACAAGCAACCATAGACGCAGGGGAGATCGCTGGATTAAAGGTAACTAGGATAGTTAATGAGCCTACGGCGGCTGCATTGGCTTATGGGATTGATAAAACTGATGAGGAATTGAAGATACTTGTCTTCAGCTTTGGCGGTGGAACCAACGATACCACTATCATGGATTTCGGTGGAGGAGTCTTCGAGGTACTATCCACCAGTGGTGACACTCAGACAGGTGGTGCTGACGTAGATAAAGCCATAATGGATTACCTAGTGGAAGAGTTCAAGAAAGACACGGGAATCGACCTCACAAATGATATGAAAGCTATGGCCAGGCTCAAAGAAGCCGCGGAGAAAGCCAAGATAGAGTTGAGCACGCTTCTCCAGACAGACATTGATCTACCCTACATAGCTATGAATGATGAGGGACCCCAGAATCTTCACATCACAATGACAAGGGCTAAACTGGAGCAGATCGCTGCACCAATAGTCGAGAAAATCAAGAAACCCATTAGAAACACCATACAGGACGCGGGGTTAAAGATGGGAGATATAGACAAGCTGATCTTGTTCGGTGGTATGACTAAGATGCCATTGGTTCAGAGAACTGTTGAGGAGGTAGTGGGTAGGAAAATGGAGCGAGGGGTTGACCCCATGGAGTGCGTAGCCATAGGCGCAGCAATTCAGGGAGCGGTCCTAGCAGGTGAGATTGATGACATCGTGTTGCTTGACGTAACACCGTTGAGCCTAGGAGTAGAGACCCTAGGCGGTGTAATGACTAAGATCATTGATAGAAACACCACTATTCCAACTAAGCAGACCAAGATATTCAGCACAGCTGCGGATATGCAGACAGCGGTAACTATAAACGTGCTTCAGGGAGAAAGAGCAAAAGCAGCAGATAACATTAGCTTAGGCAGTTTCAACCTTGAGGGCATACCTCCGGCGCCCAAAGGGGTCCCCCAGATAGAGGTGACCTTCGATATCAACGC
>WJJC01000012.1 GCA_014729945.1 Candidatus Bathyarchaeota archaeon | reverse complement strand
TCATAACATTGTTCTCCGTAGGGTGGATGTAGCTGGTATTGTTCTTCACCATAATACTGGTATAGTCCTAAGGTGTGTCCTATCTCGTGGGCGGATACACCGGGCTGTGCACCATATTTTACCAAGACCATTCTACTGTTGTAAGGGGATACCGTGTCAATGTATTTTGTCAGGATCGGGGACCTCATATAGTATTCGCTGTATCCGGACTCCTTTGGTTTCCAGTAATTCTGTGAATCAGGTGTTACTCCAATTATTTTACTTCCCTCATAATATGATACTACGGCGAGGGCCTTGCCTAGAGTAAACCTGTTTAGCCCGATTGTCTCTAAATCGGGGAAAGTACGAGTATCTTTGGCGACTTCAAAATACATGTCTTCTAATGGTACCGGGTATGTATCTTTGAAAACCTGTTTTTGTTCCTCTATCCATCTTAGCTCATCGCTTTGAATACCGGGTTTCTCCCAGTTTACGTTGATTAACATAAATTTTAGCTTCAGTGGCTCCATTATTTTTGAGCGACATATCTGCTCCCATGAGAAGGCGTCAATATTTGCCTCTCTAGTCTCCTGTTTGATATAGAATCCGTCTCGGTCTATCTCACTTGAGAACATGTACAGGCCTGAGGGTAGTGTGAAGATGAAATCCGCGTATATGTTACCGTCTACTATTGCTGGTTTCTCTGTAGTAGTATATGTTGAACCTGTGTCACGGTTCTCCTGGCTGAAGTAGACATCAAGCTCCGGTAACATGAACCCCTCCTCATATCCATGCCACTCCAGTAGCACTCTTACCCCTGCCTCCCGGTTTGCCGCGATGTGTGGAACATTGAAGAAGCCATCATTTATCACCGGCGCCTCGATTATTTGGACGATTTTCGCGTCCTTTATTGTCATCCAGACGGGTAAAACCTCCAACATGATCTCCTTATCCTGTTGACCGTACTGTGAATCAATAAGCGGAGATAATCGTAATGACCAGTCTTCAGGCCCAGTAGGTATTGACTCCAAGTCGAGTGGCTGTATCTTGTAGTTAAAACTGTATCTCCCATCTGTTCCTACGCTTATCTCCGGTGGCTCATCGTAAACGTCTCCTTTCCTATATATGATGGGACGTATTGATGCGCCCTCGATCGCTGCCCCGTTGAAGACCAGTGTCCCTTCAACCGTTATCGTCTCGCCTGTCGTGTATTTTGTCTTTTCCACTGTAGCCTCATGGACTATGTTACTCTCTATCTGGAAGCTGTACTCATAGGCGTCGCTGTCAATCAAGACTTTAGTTTTCCAATCTCCGGGGTCTCGGAAGAGCAGTTCATATCGGTTATCCCCCGGTTTTATTGACGCTGAAACTGTGTACTCCGTCCACTCTGTCTCTCCCTGAGTCGTGGGGGATGGGATATCTATGTACTCGTTACCTATGATCTCGTTTGGTCTCGGGGTCTCCCATTCAACGTAAACTCTGTGTGAGCCCTTTACGTTACCCAGCTTCATCCAGAAAATTACTTCATCCCCGTATCTGAAGCTGTTCTCTCTGCCTACGGGTTCATTGTCCTGTATACTCTTCGTAAAAGCTTGATCAATTATTGTATAGCTTGATTCCTCCTCAACCGTGATCTCCTCAATATGAAAATCCGTTTTTCTGGTACTATCAGTCACTTCAAGCTCTACAGTATAAGTCCCTATAGACGGAGCCGTCCACACCCAGTATCCTTCACCTTCATGAGCCAATACCTGTTCTCCATTAACATACCATGACATGGAGACGATTTCAGCACCCTCAACAGTGGATGTGCTGGTAATCTCCACCTGATCCCCGGGGCCGGGTGATATAGGTGAGTAATCAAAATCAGCTATCAACTCGGATCCGCCGCCGGATGAATCATCATCGTAATACAACAAGGTGTATTTGATGTACCCGATTTGTTTGGCGTAAGTATAAATCAATTCATAGTAATCGTCGTTAGGGTTCTCATCTCTCGTAACGTAGGGCCCGTATGGCCATATTTTTAGCTCAATGACATCGCCTCTATTAACCTCAAAGCCATCACTAACCTCTCCCCACTCAGACCCCGGTAAACGCCCCAATATGAATGGGCGCTCCCCTTCTCCAACCACTCTTGAGAAGTATACAACGCCATCCCGTTCAGCCACATACGTGTAATAGGCTACTGGACGATCACTCCATGACTCACCCGAACCATCACTATACATCTGCACCGTGTACTGCCCACTGCTGAAAGCGTAGCTACCCGCGTTTCCAGTAATCTCCTCAGGAGTCTGGTAACCATTTACGGTTATCAGGGGTAGAAGACATAGTAGAATCAGTAAACCAGGTGCCTTGAGATTCTTCCTCATTTGAATCACTATAGTGAAGAGTTCTCAGCTTTAAACACAGCTAAAATGAAGAATTTATACGCCTATTGGACCTGAGATCATCTTTTATTAAATCATAACCAGGATCTCTGTGTATCTAGGTATCAACTCAGGGAGCTGTTTATACCCCCCTGAGATCTCTGATAGTGGCCTCCGCTAGCATTTCAAGTAGTGTTTTCCTGCTGAGGGTTCCATCAAGTCTGGTGATAACTTGACTTCTCTATAAGCCTCATCGATAACCATTATCTCTGGTTTTCTCCTCAGGGGTAACCGTTTTACATTTTTACTCTTACTTCTTTAAAGAAAATAACAGCTTGGACCACCAAGGGGTTTATTATGCCATTAGATCGTATCAGGGTAATTCTAGGTGATATGGCGTGGAGAATGAGATGGGGAGAAGCAGGGTCCTTGGAAAGTTCTTCACCCCATTCAGTGACAAGAGCTTCTCCCTACTCTTCCTGACAACAATCACTGCTTCGCTAGGGGACATGCTGATGGATGTCTCCTCAGGGTGGCTCGTATTGGAGTTGACGGACTCTCCGCTCTCGCTTGGATTATTCTGGGCGGTCAGATCCTCACCTAACTTGTTATTCGGGATGATTGGTGGGGCAACAGCGGATAAGATGGATAGAAAGAGGCTGCTCATGATCTGTTATATGCTGTACACTATCTGTGGCCTCATCTTCGGATTCTTGATCACAACAGGTATGATCCAGTTATACCACACATTACTGCTAATTTTCATCAGGGGAGTAATACGTACCTTCGAGAACCCATCAAGACAATCATACATCGTCGATATCGTGGGAAGAGTAAACGCCATGAACGGCATATCCCTCAACGCAGTGGGAATGAGGGGAATAGGAATCATAGGCGGGGCCATGGCCGGGCTATTAATCGATTTATACGGGAAAGAGTGGCCGTTCTTTGCGCTAGCCGGCTTATTTATCGTCTCAATAACCCTGGTTAGTCTAATCAAGGGCGTCGAGTCCAGTAGAGAGGCTCAACAATTATCGATTTGGAGAAACTTATCTGATGGTGTGCAGATAGTGATGAAAAACAGAGTAGTATTGGCCTTAATGTTGATGGCGGCCACATGTGAGATGTTTGGGTTCTCCTTCCCCGTACTGGTACCGGTATTTGCCCGTGATATACTCAAGGTCGGTGCGGTTGGTAACGGTATGATTAATGCATTCAGATCTGGAGGAGGCCTGCTTTCTGGACTGGCATTGGCTAGCCTCGGAGACTTTAAACATAAAGGAAAACTCCTCATGGCAATGTTCCTAATGTTTGGAGTCGGCTTGATTCTTTACGCAAATACCCCAATCTACGCCCTCGCCCTGATATTCATCGGAGTAGTAGGTATCTCAGCTGCGGGTCACGACGCCATGTCACAGATACTATTACAGCTGAATGTGGATGAGGAGCAAAGAGGTAGAGCTATGGGGATATGGCAGCTAAGCATCGGTTTTGGTGTAGTGGGAAGCATGACCTTGGGCACCCTGGCTGAGGCGTATGGCGCGATCTTTGCTCAGAGCCTATTCGGAGGTATAATGATAATCATAGTTTGTATGATGTACGTGGCTGTACCCAGACTCAAGGAGCTTTGAGGATAGATCTCTTATACACATCTAGATATCCATGAGGGATGAAGATCGAGACCCCTGAGGGGTTCAGCTTATTCGGTGAACCATTATACAACCCAGTCAGCTACCCTGATCCAGAGAACAAACAACTAATCAAATTCAATAAAGCATACGAGGAATGGGGAAAAGACCCAGAAGACCGATTGAAGCTCCTCTGGCTAGGTAGACAGCACGCGTATATGGGCAAATACAGGGACGCTATCCATATCTACGCTGAGGCACTGAAAAAATATCCAGACGACCCCGAGTTTCTCAGGCATAGAGCCCATAGATATCTGAGTCTACGGATGTTTGATTTCTCAATAAGGGACTCAGAGAGAACCGTAGACCTTATGCTGGAAAAACCTGACTTCATGGAACCCAGCGGCCTAGCCGGCGCAGAGGATACAACGGAGTACACCTTCTACACCAATACTTACTATCATCTTGGACTAGCGTACCTGCTCAAGGGAGACCTATTGAACGCGAGAAAATCGTTCTATGATCTGCTAGATGTTGCTGTAAACGATGACCATATCGTCATGTCCTGCTACTGGAACTATATTATCCTCAGGAGACTGGGCTACGATGATGAAGCCAAAAAAGTCTTGCGGCTCATCAAAACCGATATGAAGTGCCCTGTAAGTCGAGGATATTTTGAGTGTCTCAAGATGTATAGGGGGGAACTGGAGCCGGAAGACATCATTGGAGACAAGGATGAGGAAGACCAGTTAAGCCTCGTTACAACGGGATTCGGCGTAGCCAACGAGTACATGTTCAGAGGAGAGTACGACAAATATGTTGAGCTACTTGAGAGAGTCGTCTCGACGAGCGCTTGGAGCGGCTTCGGCTACATCTCTGCTGAGGTTGACCTCAAAAGAATAAGAGGATAAAACTCACTTTTTTCTCCCCAGAGAATAAACCAGACCCACACCCAGCAGGGTAAACACTGAGGCAAACTGTAATGTCCTCTGTGACCCCAACTTTTCAGCGATCAAACCCAATACAAGCGGGTTAATGATACCGCTAAAGTTACCAAACATAGAGTATACAGCCATAGCGGTGCCCCTGTAGTCTTCATCAGAGTTTACAGCCACATACACGTTTCCGGAGGTCAAGTAGATCCCATAAGCGATACCCTGAATACCCATAAAGAAAGTGACAGCCACCAAGATAACAGAGGTGGATAACCTGAAAATCATCAATGCGGATAAGACAAGCCCAAAAACCATGAGATATAAAGCCCTTATCCTCTGAGTCAAGGCACCAATAGGAAGACGCACAACAGTACTCGCCAAACCTCTAGCAGTAAACCCTGAGCCAATCTCCGATTCATCAAACCCGACACTAGCACCATAAACAGGAAAAAATAATGTCAACGCGTTAAACATCAAAGAGTTTAGATAATTTGCTACTCCGGCAGCCAAAACCTGGCGATCCATGAAAATAGATGATAAAGTAATCCTCTCACGTCGGTTTCCCTCTTCCCTCTCTCTACTACTCTCCTTGACAAACAATAGAGTCAATAGGCTCATAGCTCCCAGACCAGCGCTAATGAGAAAACTAGTAGCGGGACTATACAGCTTGGCTGTAACCCCTCCAATCAATGGGCCTATGGTGAACCCAATTCCCATAGAGGTCATATACAGGCCCTGAGCAATACTCCTATTCTCTTCTCTAGATAACTCTGTCATCAGTAAGAAACCGTTACTAAAGATCAATCCAACGGCGAGCCCGAGAAAGATCCTGATTGGATACAGGTGAATAGGCGAGGAAGCAAGCATATAACCCAATGGTACCAGTATGAATAAAACCAGACCAGGTAGCATCATCTTTTTTCTACCAAAACGATCCGATAACCTTCCAAGAGGAAGCGATAACAATAGCATGGTAAGAGCCGCGACCGAGCCATAAGAGCCAAGAACCCCCAGGCTTGCGCCCAGGCGCTGTGCAAAAGCCGGGAAAATGGGGATAACAGTACTGTGGCTTGCATCAGCGAAGAAAATAGCTAGACTCACAAGAACAATCTCCCTTGTTACACCAGACTCGATAGTCTCTTTAGTCATCGAGAGACATAGAACTTCTAGGATATTAAAACCAGTGAAAGAGGGGCTGTTCTTGGTGTAACCTATGCTCTGTTCCTCAACGACATTTATCTATGCGAGCCGCCCCCCGTAGGAAGACATCCTCGCATTTCACCTCTGCACCCTGCGTTTTAGTTGTCTCACCCCAACCCGTAGCGACAGGAGACATCATATCTGTCCATTGCCAAGGCTCTCACCTCCTGCATCACAGCTCTGGTGGATGGACTTTTCACAGACCAGAGACTCGACTCCCATCACACCATCCCCAAGCCACCAAAGATTAACCAAGTTTGACTGCTTCTCCGCCTACCCCGACCTGGATATTACGTTTACCCGACTCTACGTTACGAAGGCTGCCAGAGGAGATGAGACGCTTCACGCGGGGAAGATCCTTTATCCCCCCCATATTATGGACGTAAAATATTACCTTGATTACGTAGCCTACTAACCCGAATCTCCTATTTTCCAGTTAAACAACCATTTCACCAAGTTTATGGCTAATAAGACCAATAGAGGACTATGCCTTATTTTAATCTAAGTCTAGACTTGTAACGAGACTCGGAGAATACTTTTTCAAGACTCAAAGAAACACAGAGACAATTAGAAGAAATCGGGAGAAGATGATAGTATCCCCTCATTCTTTATTAGAAGATAATCACGACCCTCTCCAATAAGATCACAGATATTGAACCCCGAGAAATTCGTGATCTAGAACCAAAATATTACCCCAAAAATCCATTTACTAAAACCCATTCTATGTATCTTGTAGACTTTCTTTATAAATGCGTCACCCTATACTTTTTAGTCGTGACTGAAATAAACTCTGGGCTAAAACTATCCCATAGCAAAGAAGCCCAACAAAAGACACCCCTAGGGGGTACCCCGGGAAAGGCACCCAGAACAGCCCTGTTATCCAAAAGGAGACAGGAAACAGCCCCTTTCAGAAAACATTCTAACCAAAACAGGCACCTATTCACACCAAAACGGGCATAAATACTAGGAAAAAACCAACCCCCGGGAAACAGGTTTAAAGTGGAGCCGGGCGATAGATATTCTCTCTCGTCCGTATTTATCATAAATATACAATTTTTAGTGGTTTTTTGCTTTGTTTTTGCTTGTTTTAAAGTACCCTAGTTGCGATTTTGGTTTCTTGTACTCAATATTTGTTGCTTTTGTTTAATAGTTTTAGTCTATCAGCCTGATAATGCCCCTAAATTTCTCTTTTTTACAGACCAAGTATCAATCCTTGTTAAGCTGAATTTTCTAAATAGTTAAACGCTAAGTGTCCGTATGATTATAGCCCGTGTATTTGATTGACTGAGTATAATCCATCTGACTGGATTCTAACAAAACGACTACTAGGCTACATGAAACCATTCATGGGCATATTCCTCGGTATAGTACTAACAGCCTTCGGGCGACACGGTATATTCGCCTTAATCGCGCCACTGATAGTTGCACTAATAATCGACTATATTCTCGTACCCGTACCTGGAAATACACACTGGTTCATAGAACTCGTAAAAAACTGGACCGGCGTAACAGACCAAACAGGTCTTCTACTCATACTATGTGGCATCATAGTAGCACTAGCAGTTATCAGAGGTTTCTTCCACATAACCCACATCACCCTCAGAGCAGCCCTAAGCCAAAACATACTAAGAGTCATGAGACGAGACTTCTACCTCGCTCTCATCAACAAATCATTCACCTACCTCGACAAACTAATGTCAGGACAGATCATTAGCCGCGTCACAAGCGATATGGGGGCTATCGACCTTTTCTACAGCGAGACCGTACGTGAAATATTCCGACACGGGATGCAGTTCCTCTTTACACTCTACATACTATATCTGATAGACCCAAGAATAACCTTAATCTGCTGCATACCATTACCATTCATCTTCCTCAGTACTCATCTCTATAGCAGCAGAATAAGTAGCTATCTAACCCGTTCTAAAAACCAGTTCGGAGACCTCAACAACGTACTCATAGAAGGTATCATCGGACACAAACTAATCAAAACCCACGGTATGGAAAACAGCTTCCAAGGCAAATTCGAGGAAAAAAACACCGCATACGTAGACACCAGTCTACAAGCAGCCCGCATACAAAACCTCTACGGACCAAGTAGCTCATTCATGGTCGCAGTAGGAGTAGCCCTCATCATATACTATGGAGGACTAGAAGCCCAAACAGGACAGTTAACCATAGGTGAGATAGTGCTCTTCGGAACCTATTTCTCCCAACTTGTTGGTCCTATGAGGATGTTCGCACGTCTTATCATGTTCTATAGGGATGCGATCGCAAGCGCTAGACGTGTATTTGAGGTAATAGATGTAGGTGAGGACGTTAAAGAGTCTGAGAACCCGGTGAGCCTCGAATTAAAAGGCGAGATAACCTACTGTGATGTCTCATTCAGTTATGGTGAAGAACGGGAGACACTACAAGATATTAACCTAGAGATCGCCCCCTCAGAACAAGTAGCCTTAGTAGGTTACGTAGGCTCAGGGAAAACCACCTTAGCCGAGTTAGTGCCGAGGTTCTATGATGTTTCTTCTGGTAGTGTAAAGATAGACGAAGTCGATGTACGGGAGTTTAGTCTCAAAAACCTCCGTAAACAGGTTGGAATAGTACTGCAGGAGGCATTCATCTTCTCAAACACTATCAAGGGAAACATCAGCTACGGTAAACCAGATGCAACTGACGAGGAGATAATCGAGGCGGCAAAGGCAGCCCAGATACACGAATTCATAATGACTCTACCCCAAGGCTACTATACCATCGTCGGCGAGAGAGGTATCACACTATCAGGGGGACAGCGTCAACGGGTCAGCATAGCCAGAACCTTGTTGACTGATCCCAAGATTCTGATACTGGATGACTCCACAAGCAATGTTGACGCCCAGACCGAGGCATTGATCAGAAAAGCCATCGAGAACCTCAGAGAAAACCGTACCGCGCTAATAATCACCCAACGCGCATCAACATGCGAATCAACAGACCTAGTTATTGTCATGGATAAAGGAAGGGTCGTCGCGAAAGGAAAACACATTGACCTGATAAAATCCAGTGACGAGTATCGGCGACTCATAGAGTCTCAAGTGCTTGACATGGGAGGTGACTCATAGTGGCTGAATACGTAGACCGCTATGATATTGGCTCACAGGAGTCAACAATACGCAAATACAGCGACTTAGAGATCGTTAAACGCATTATAACCCAATACATGCTCAAACACCGAGTCCTAGTCGCCCTCGAACTAGCACTGATCATAATCAAGATGCTCACAGTACTCGCAGGACCCTACCTCTACAAGGTAGTACTAGATGTCTACATCACAGAGACACCCACACAGGACGACCTATGGCTATCCAACATAATCCACCAAATAACAGCAAACCTCATCGGAGGAGACCCATCTCTAGTCAGCCTCCTACTAGTCTCAGCAATGCTCTACATCGGTATAGCCTTGATACAGTGGATAGTATCCAGTGCCCAGCAATACTATGTCGAGAAACTAGGACTAATGGTGATCGCGGACATAAGATCAGACTTCTTCAGCCATATCAATGACTTATCCCAGCGCTTCTTCGAGTACGGCAACACAGGCAGACTGGTCTCAAGGGTAACAAGCGACGCTGAGGCATTGAAGAAGATACTCTCCACAGGGGTCATCGGGCTTGTAGCCGATCTCTTAATGGCTGTCTCGGTGATTCTGATAATGGCTTACATAGACCTCCAGCTGACCCTCATCGCATGTCTAATCGCGCCTCTCCTAGTAGCCACAAGCAGGATATTCCAAGGATGGATAAAGGAGGCTTGGCGCGTAGCCAGAAGAAACGTGGCTCAGCTAACAGGCAAGGTACAGGACCTGATGTACGGGGCTCGCCTCACAAAGTCACTGGTTCAGGAAGAACGTAGCCTCAAAGAGTTTGACACGGTAAACGAACAGAACATGCAGACTCAGATACGAGCAGAGACAGTATCAGTCGCCTACAGCAGCGTAGCAACAGTCCTAGGCAGCATCATGACAGCCGCCATATGGTACCTTGGAGGAAAAAGCGTACTAGGAGCAGCCCACACCATCGGAGACCTAGTCGCCTTCAGCAACTACAGCGAGACATTCTTCACACCAATCCAGAGCCTCGCCATGATGTACGGCGAGATACAGAGCGCCCTAGCGGGAGCAGAGCGCATATTCACGATCCTCGATCAGGAGCCAGAGGTAGTCGAGAGCTTGAACCCTGTGGTTTTAGAGGAGATGCGGGGCGAGATCAGTTTCGAGGATGCAAGCTTCAGCTACATCCCAGACCAGCCCGTGCTAAAACACATCAAAATGCACATAAAACCCGGTGAAAAGGTAGCCATCTTCGGACCCACAGGCTCAGGCAAGTCCACGATAATCAACCTTCTAGGCAGATTCTATGACCCAGTAGAAGGCACAGTGTATATCGATGACTATAACCTCAGAGACCTAGCCTTCAGAAGCCTACGAAAAGAGGTATCCATCGTGCTACAGGAACCCTTCCTCTTCAACGGTAGCGTAGAGTATAACCTCAAATTCGGCAACCCAGAGGCATCAGATGATGAAATGATCCGCGTAGCCAAATGCGTGGGCATCCACAACACAGTGATAGAGCTCAAGGAAGGCTACAAGACAGTACTAAACGAAAGAGGCACAAACCTCAGCTACGGTCAAAGACAACTCATATGCCTAGCGCGTGCCATCCTCGCAGACCCAAAAATACTAGTGTTTGACGAGGCAACAAGCAGCGTAGACCCATACACAGAGTCCATGATACAAGGAACCCTACGCCAAGAAACACTAAACAGAACCGTAATCTTAGTCACGCACCGGGTTTCCACGGTCCGAGATATGGATCGAATCATAGTACTGAATAATGGCGTAATCGAGGCTGAGGGAACACATGACTGGCTAATCGAGAACAACCAATTGTACCGTGAACTCTGCACTATGCAGTTAGTCGATTTAAACTAGAGTCTCCTTATCGTGTAACATGCTTTCTATCTTGAAAGCAAGTAAAATACCTCTGAAGAATTAACCCAAGTTCGCGCTCATAGAGTTCCATACTAGCAAATATTAAGATGAACAAAAATCAGGTATCAATAGACTTTTGTTATCGGTCATAATGATGATATAGACCATTCACAAACTCTTTTAGAATATGAAATTTTAGAGGACGGATCAAGAACCTCAATATCCTCGATATATTTCATATTATGATCGAGTTGATGATTTTAAAAAACTGTTGATTGAATTATGAGAAATATGAACCTATTCTGAATATCTTTCTGTTTGGATCATGAAACGCCTGATTTAGGCAACGTTTTGAGCAGAAAGAGGTCAAATATTGACCAATATATTGTTGAAAAAGAGCCGGGCGAGGGATTCGAACCCCCGTAGAGCCGCTCTGCAGGCGGCCGCCTAAACCGCTCAGCCAACCCGGCGCGTCATTCAGTCACACTATAGGATTTTAATGTTTTGCGTATAATATGGTGGGACCGCCAGGATTTGAACCTGGGATCACGTGGACCCAAACCACGTATCGTAGCCAAGCTTGACCACGGTCCCACGCTGAACCGAATATGAGAAACAGGTTATTAAATGATATGTCTAACCGTATTTCTTCCTGGACTCCCTGAGAGCGGCTATTACCGGCAGGTTTTCCCCTGCCAGCATGTTGAGCATGGCTCCTCCCCCCGTGGAGACGTGACTCATCTTGTCTGTTACCCCCAGCATGGATGCCATGCCACCCATATGCCCGCCGCCCACCACCGTATATCCCTTGCATGTAGCCATACATCTCAGCAGCTCCTTGGTTCCTATATCAAATCCTCTTCTCTCAAACATGCCGAGAGGTCCTTCAGCGACCACCGTACACGCCTTATCTACGGTGCTGCTATATTGGGCTATTGTATTCAAGCCGATATCATAGATGTTCCGCTCCTCAGTGATCCTGTCTATGAAAACCTCGACTCTTTCTCCCTTAACGTCCAGGGCCACATCCATGGGTAACTGTATCTTCTCAGGGTACGCGTCAAGAATAACCCTGCAATGCTCCACCTGCTGCCGCTCCTCCTCTCCCAGCTCCTTATACCTTTTCCTCATCTTACCTCTGGCCATCTGGAAGCAATCAGCCACCAGGCCCCCTAATAGAACCCTGTCCGCTATATCATCCCGGAGCACCCGGTTGATAACCGGGATCCTGTCATCCACCTTAGCCCCGCCTAACAAGTAGACGCTAGGTCTCTCCGGGTCATTGAGCACCCTGTTTAATGCCTTAAGCTCCTGCTCCATTAACCTACCCGCCACCATGGGCACTATTGTGCTTAAGCCAACGAGACTAGCCTGGCTCCGGTGAGCAGCAGCGAAGGCATCATTCACGAAGATATCCACGTATTCACTAAGTGTCTTAACCAGTTCAGTGTCCCGCAGCTCCTCCGCCGGTCGCCTAAGATTCTCCTCCTCAAGCATCCTGACGTTGTTAAGCATGAGAACTTCACCAGTCTTTAACTCCTTGATCTTCCTCTGGGCCTCATCCCCTATAATATCATTAGTGTATCTCACCGGTCTCTCAAGATACATCTGAAGCACTTTACTGTGACTTTCTAGATTCGTAAAGTCATATTTCCCGGGTCTGCTCTGATGTGCCCCTATCACCAGTTTAGCGTCTTTCAGGGCTCTTACTGTTGGTATGACCGCTTGTATCCTCGTAGCGTCAAGTATCCTCTTACTACTGGGGTCAAGAGGGCTGTTAATATCGGCTCTAAGGAAAACGGTCTTGCCAGATACTTCCACATCATTAAGGGTGAGAAAATCATATACCATAGACATCCCGGTGATTCGCATTACCTAGCAGGTTCTATAAAAGATATTCTGAAACTAATTTAATAAAACATATAGGGTTTATACTCTGGCCAACCAGAGTAACGAGTCCCCCGCGTTCACCGAGTAATGGATCCTCAGGAAGCTTACCACACCATCAAAGGGAGCCTTCTCCTCTTGTATGATCTCACCTAATAGATTACACACTCTGCCAAGTTTTTCCCCTCTCTTCACTCTTTGACCAGCCTCCACATACCTACGCCACACTCCCCCTTTCTCCGCCCATATTCGCTGGCTAGATGGATTCACCGGTGGATCATAAGAGGCCGCCTCCCCGTCGATCATCCCGAGATACCTTAGCAAGTTAATAGCACCATCATAGTGATATTCCACATCCTTCTCCCTGATAGGGTAAGGCGTACCCGACTCTATCATCAAACAGGGAATACCATACTCCTTGACCGCCTCCCCCGTATTACCACTAATCCCCGTGGACTCGATTAAGACCGGGTTATACAGTGAAGCCAACTCAACCATCCTCTCATACAGCTCCTTATCCTCCGTCTCATACACAAAGATACCCCCATACACATCCTCCCCCAAGTCCGCACTATGCGCGTCTACCAATACATCTGACTTACTCACAAAATGATCAAAGACATGATAAGCGACACGCCGGGTTATCGTAGCCTCAGGATCCCCCGGGAAGACCTGGTTCTGGTTAAGATGATCCAATTGGTTATGGTAAGGTTTCCTCGCGTGGAACCCCTCCGTATTCACGATTGGTACCAGGATCAGTGTACCCTTAATCATCTCAGGGCTAAGATTCTCCGCTAACCTGTAGATGGCCTCAACCGGGGAGCATTCAATACCGTGAACACCCCCAAGAATAGTTAACACTGGCCCGGCTTCTCGTCCATTAAATATGATATAAGGTAGCTTAACCTCATGAGTGGAGCCTTTTCCTATCTTAATGAAGTCCTTGACGCGTTCTCCTCTTTTAATTACCTTGTCCTGTACTATGAATGACATATAGGATTGTGGAGTAATTAGTTCTGTAAAAAAGTTGGGTTAGTAAGTATAGTTTGAGATGAAGGGCTCGCGCCAATCCTTCCACCAGCCAACTATCTCATTACCTTCCTCTGTAACAATGAACACATCCCTGTTCATCAATAACTCGCCGTTGGAACCATGAACAAGGGGGCTATAAATAACAACCATCCCGGGTTTAAGAACCGTCTCATCAGCCCCCGAGATATATGGTGGCTCATAGTTAGATACACCTACACCCGCCCCCAGCGTAATCTTAGGCTCCAAGTTTATTCCCTTCTTTGAGGCAACATCCTTTACCGCCATATAGACCTCGCTTGCTTTGACCCCGGGCTCTATCTTCTCCTCCGCTGTCTCTCTCAGGACTATTAGTTTCTGGTAGTCTGCTCTTTGTTCATCAGTCATCTCCCCCATGGCGAGCATCCTAGCCCCGTTAACCCAGTACCCCTTTAATGTGGCGTACAGCTCCATACGCATCCATTCATGGTGACGGGGTTTTCTATCAAATCCTATTCCATACATGGGCGCGTTGGGCCAAAACTTTTGGGCATTTTCTCCGGCTACTACCTGTGCGATGGCGTGGTGTCCCACTTCATCCAACTCCCGCTCTAAAGCATGGATCCTAACATCCTCAGTGTTACTCATCTCACCTGATGCCTGAGCTACTAGTACATGGTGGGCCTGCGCTGCGATGGCGTGGTCAGTCTTCCCCGCTATCTCTTTTATTAGCTCTAATTCTCCATCGGTCTTCTGGATCCGGAGATCTCTCAGCAAGTCATCACAAGGTACTAGCTGAAAGTCCTCTAAACCAGACTCTAATCTATTGTACAGGTTTAATGGAATCCTGTTAACATCTACACCGATTTTCCCTGTTTTCCGCACCGTGTTTTTAGCCAGCAGGGTCGCTATCTCGACTATGCTGCTTGGGCTACCTGGTTTTTCGGTGTATGTTTTCGTCTTGTTTATCCACGCCAAGTTTAGGAAGCTGCTCTCCCATTCATGAGGAGTGATGCATGTTGGGGTTTCCTCCCTCGGCCAGAACACAGCCATATATCTATCCGGGAATGTTTGGGGGAAATGTAGATACGCACCGGTGAGGTACTGTAGATTATCATACCCGAACACCAGTAACGCGTCGTATCCTTCCTCTTCCACCGCCTTATTGATCTTCTCAATTATCTTTTCCTTCATATCATCACCCTCCTAATGTGTGGCCCTCATCCCATAGACATGATACAACTCTTCCCACTCTCTATACCAGCTGAGTTTTCTAGATCCATCTCCCGTGATCTCATAAACATCCTTGTTATGAACCAGTTCCTGTCGGGGCCCATATGTGTATATGTCTAGGGCGATAACCATCCCCTCTTTCAACTCGGTGCTACAGCTCAGATTCAGATACGGTGCCTCATGGTGACTAACCCCCACACCGTGGCCTATCCCGGGCTCCTTCCAGAATCCTATTGCTTGTTTCTCCGCCGTCCTCGCCACATGGGCATAGACCTCGTTACAGGCTACCCCGGGTTTCAGCATCTCCAAGGCAGTCTCTTTGAGTCTAAGGTTTTCCCGGTAAGCATTCTCCTGCTCCGGTGTTGGTTTACCTGTGACCCCCATTCTACCCAGATTAGTCCAGTATCCCATATAGTGGGCACTCAGATCCATTCGGAAGAGTTCACCCTCTTTCACCCAGCCTTTCTGTGGTGTATAATATATCTGTCCCTCGCTTCCGAAAGCCGTGTTTAGTAAGCCTACTCCGCTTGCACCATTCTCGTTTACATGGACTCTGATCCGCTCCGTGATCTCAGATATGGTGTAACCAGGGGAATCAACAGCTCCCTCCAAGTGCATCAAAGCGTACACTATTCCTCTGTCCGCTTGTTTGCATACTCTTTCAATAAACTCTATCTCTCCCCTAGTCTTTATCACCCTGAGATCCCTCAACATGGGGTCCGTTGGCTCCCATTTCACCTTTGGTAGTTTTCCTGATAATGAGTCCATCAATCCCTTTGAGACCCTGGCTGCGTCAAAACCGATCTTATTATCGTCCAGCCCCATACCTACTATGAGCTCCTCAACTGCTTTAACAAACGCCCCGGTCTCATAGCCATGATTCTCATCATATACCAATACTTCTCCCTGCCAACCCTGTTCTCTTACTGCCTGAGACCAGTCCTGTGGTAATACAGCCACAGGTGTTCCCTCTTTTGGTATTAGAGCCCCGGTTTTTCTTGATGGATAATACTCCGCGAAGGGTAGAACTGTCCTTGTTAAATAATTGAAGTTGTCCACGCCTATCGCCAATACTGCATCATACTCGCTTTCCATGACTGCAGTCTCTATTTTTTGTCTTAGTTGATCCATTTTGGATACTCCTAATCTTAGAACCTCTATATTAGCTAGTGTAGGAGATACATTCCATGCATATAAGCAGTTTTCGATAGTATGGGTTTATTTATAAATAAAAAGTAGGGGTTATGATATTGGCTCGTAGAATTTCTGTATCTCAATAACATACCCTTCCGGATCTTCTAGGAGGAATATTCTAAGATTCAGCTCCTTGTCATCGTGAGGCTCATTCAGGGTCTCAATATTATTTTCCTTAAAGTGTTCATACCATGCATCAGGGTCATCAACGATAACAGTCAGCATAACAGGTTTCGTATCACTATATTTATGATAACCAACGTTACCATCAACACATCCCATGTAAGAGTTCTCCTGTACTTTGAAGATCTTTGCCCACTGCTGGTCTTGAACAAGCTCAAAACCCATTATTTTCTCATAGAACTCCGCAGCCTTATCTAGGTCCTTGTAGTAAAAGAATGTCAACAATCCCTTTGCTTCTGGTTGTACCATACCTGTAACTTGACTAGAGCATTTAAAGCAGTTTCTGAGTAAAACCATTTTATACTTTACTTGATGTTTCTCTCATTTGGTTATAGTTAAGCAATAAACGCTTTAGCTAAATCAGGTATTTTGTATTATCTTCATTAAATCAAATAACCTTTAATAATCCCAAAATAAACTATTTCAATGATCTTTTATGAAAAGTTACATTAAACTTTACGGTCCGCCAATTATGGAAGCGTTACAAGCTCTGAGAGAAGTTGCCCTTGAATTCCCCGAGGTGTGCATCATGGATACAGCTATCGAGGCTACACTTGGACTAGGTAGCCTAGCAGGTCCAGGAGGCATTCCCGGCGCAGGAGGCATGGGAGGCTCACAAGATTCAGTAGACTATGTTATGAGCATATTTGGGGATGATATAAGCGAAGAAAGGTGTGATACCCTCATTAGTAAGAGCGGTGACAGCGTAGGCCAATACGATTTCTACTATGAGTGGTTTAAGAAACCAACTGTTGATCAGATCGAGACGTTAATCCAAAAAATAGATGAAACGCTTGAACCCATCGGCGTTAGATACACTATTACCACGAAGTAATTTTCTCTACTTTTTTTCTTCAATCTTTTTCAATACTTTTTCAAAGTCATCTGTTGGAAGATCACATTTGAATCCCTTACATACATAGATCATTGGTTTCTCGGTTGGTTTGATTTCAGCTAGATATGGTATTATCTCGGCCAACTCCTTACTCCAAATGTGTGTCACTGTGTTAGGTAGATATTTGCTTGATAGCGTATTGATTATGCTATCATACTCTTTTCCTCCTGTTAGAACTATTTCCGATGTTGGTCCAAAAGCAAAGCTTAGTCCTGTTAAGAACATAGTGTAGGCGTGTGGTTGCCCCAACACGATTGATGAGAAGAACCGGGATAGTTTACGTGCCTCTTTTTCAAATCTCATATCCCCTGTTAACCTTGATAACCTGATCAAGTTGTAAAAGGCAACCGAGTTCCCGCTTGGTATGGCTCCATCATGGAGTTCTTTTCTACGAGTCAGTAATTCTTCAGAGTCTTCTGCCGTAAAATAATAGCCTCCCTCTGTGTCCTTGAATCTCTCGATCATTATCTGGGTTATTTTTGTTGCTGTCTGGAGGTATCTTGCCTTATATGTTGCTTGATATAACTCGATTAACGCCCAAGTTATGAAAGCATAGTCATTCAGGAATCCTGAGATATCTGCTTCCCCTTCCCTAAATCTGTGCCATAACTGGGTCCCGTCCCACATTCTACCGATAATTAACTCCGCTGCCCTTACTGCTTCCCCTAGGTATTCTTTTACATTGAATGTTTTCCCTGCTTTACTGAGGGCTGCGATCATTAATCCATTCCAGTCTGTTAGTATCTTGTCATCAAGAAGTGGTCTGCCCCTCGCTTCCCTAGCTGTGAATAACTTGTTTTTTGCCCTGATTATCTCACTGGTTTCCTTTAACCCGTCGTCGATGTATAGTATGTTTTTCCCGGTTTTCTCTCTTGTCGCTTCTTCCTGGTAGTTTCCTTCCTTTTTCAAGTTATAGTACTCGGTTACTTGTTTGTATTCTTCCGGGTTTAGGGTTTCTTCCAGTTCCTCTGTTTTCCAAAGATAAAATTTTCCCTCTTCTCCTTCTGTGTCCGCGTCTTCAGCTGAGTAGAATCCTCCATAAGGTGATGTCAAGTCTCTCAGTACATAGGCAATTATTTCTTCCCCTGTTCTACGGTACTCTTGTTTCCCGGTAGCCTGATA
>WJJC01000081.1 GCA_014729945.1 Candidatus Bathyarchaeota archaeon | reverse complement strand
CTTGAAGCATTAGCTCGAAGAGACTACCGTGGCTTCAGCAGTTACCTAAAAGATATCAGCACCAAGATTAACTGGGGTTATCCCCTGAGACAGATCTATGATGAATTTGAGTCAAGGGTCTCAAACTGGCTTGCTCTTGTTAATATCTATCTATTGATCGATACCATGGAGGTTGGCGGGGGCTCAGAGCGAAGCATCGAGAGCTTAGCAGAGTTCAGCGAGTCCTCTCAACAATTAGAGCAGGAGAAAAGAGCAGTATTAATGCCTCTGATAATCGTTCCATATATCGGCGCAGCTCTACTGACAGGAACCACAGTAATGTTTCTAGGGTTCTTCACAGGATCAAATCTGGGAGTAAGCGTCTCTCAAGTTATGCTATACAAGACACTATTGACTCCATTGGCTATACACAGCTTTACACTTGGATTGGTAACAGGGAAAATCGTTGGCGGAAGAGTATCAAATGGGTTCAAACACGCGATATTCTTGAGCTTGGTATCCCTTGGAGGTATATGGGCGGTCTCAAACCTGAATCTAGGAGGGGGACTAATATGAGAAAAGGACTATCCCCGGTAATAGCATCTGTAATACTATCCGGAATGGTATTAGTCATTGGCGCTGGGGTCTGGTCTTACAGTTATGGAGCAGCTTCAACGATGGCAAATGATTACACAGATGAAACCATTAACATGGTTCACACAATAATTGAGAGATTCAATATAGAGAAAGTACACTATGATAGTAGTACAGATACTGTAAATGTATGGGTATATAATTATGGCAACATAGGAATTACAGTAACCACAACCGTTACAATAAATGGAAATTCTTATCCCGAAACTGAAATAGAAACTGAAATAGATTCAAAACAAATAGAACCAATTTCTATCCTTATTTCAGGGGAAGTAAACCCACTGCCTTCCTATCAAGAAATAGTGGTAACTGTTCAAACCGAAAGAGAAAACAGGGAGTATGAAGTATATTATGTCCCATAGAAAAGGCGTTTCCAGCATCCTAGGTGTACTTATTTTCATAGGAATATTGTTCAGTGCAGTTATGCCTATGTTTCTTATGATGAGACAATCAGATGTTTATTATGAACAAGCTAAATTAGAGGTAAATAGATTAGATGAAGAAAAACTACTTGAGGATATAAAAGTATATGTTTCCCCTGATGAAAGTGAAACTGAGTATGACCTAACTTTAGTTAATAAAGGAGAAGTACCAGTTACGGTAGTAAGAGTATGGGAAAATGAAAATCTAAGAAATGAAAACGAAATAATCACAGCACAAGATACATGTACTATAGAATCAATACCCTTTTCTCACACTCCCGATGAAAATGAAGTTTTTGAAATTAGAGTAACAACAGAAAGAGGAAACTCATTCTTAAATGAAAACGGGATGTTAACATATGGGGCAGAAGGATGGATTGTTGATAAATTCTACATTAATATCCATGCAGGAGGATTATTTTTACGAGTTAAAGTATATAATTGCACAACAGACGAGGTTTTTTTTGATAAATGGGACACAATAGGAGTTGGATATCAGGTAGAAGTTCCTTTTGCGGGTGAAAATTATAAATATGATGTGTTAATTGAGGAAAAATTTTTATGGATGACTGATACGATTTATGATTCTGAAAACGGTGATCCTAAAGTATGGATAGATTGGCCTGATACAACATTTGCCGATGTTTATCCAGGAACATGATTAAGATTAATATTATGTATCATTGAACCATATCAAAACATCATAATCTCTATAATAAAAAACGGGTTTTAATTTTAAATCACCTAGGTTGAATACTATCAATATAACTGAAATAAGGATTGGAAGTCGATAAAATGAATATCTTAAAGTCTCGACAAAATTATGACCTTCACATCCTAAAAAACAAGTGTTTTATCTTTTTAACTCTAGCTTTCTTATTATTTATACAATTTAGTTTCGTCAATGGAGCTTTTGCTTATGTGCAGATTGAGCCGTTTGAGCCACAAATCATTAAAAAAGATGACATTCGTTTAGGGTTATATAATAATCCTGACTCCAAGGAGTATAGATGTTATTTAGAAGAGGGACACAAATACCATATATTCCTAGTTGGAGACTGGGTCACAAATAACACTGAAAGCGCTACAGACTATGATATCGAAGTAACTTACCCAAGCAACGCTTTCTCTCAAACATTCACCATGTCAGCAGGAATCCCAGAACAAGTAGCTAATGATGAAAAACATCAATACTTTGTTCCCCCTCAAACAGGAGACTACCGTTTTGTCATTTACAACGATCCAAGAGACAGCAAAGGAGCAGAGCCGGCTGTTTTCATGATCATCGAACATCTAGAATTGAATACAAGATATAAAAAAGAATTAATAGGAAAACCCTATGTTGGAGCTGAATACCTAGAAGGCTATAAGATTGGCTACGAGTTTAACACCTCCCAAACAGATTTCTTGCTCCATATAGATGTACCCGATCCTGTACCTGCAGAAGGCATCAAAGGCCTAGACATGTACGAAGCTCGAATATTCCCTATGGGCAATCCCTCCGCAAATGTTGGATACACTATACAAGATGTCGAATTACCAAAAGGTGAACTACTAAATGGAGGCCTCTTGGATAGAGCAGGAGATAACGTAACAAAAGAAAGCGTCCTAACCGGTGAATCCTTTGGGGAAGTTTATGGTGGTTATAATTTAACAATCCCTGGTTTTAGCTTCCCAAATATGAAGATCAGTTGCGAAACCGCTGGTGTGGATATGATAAAAAAGTTCAACTCACCGAGCGCCAGTGGTAACTCCAGCGAGGAAAACGTGTTTTACTACCTGGGTCTTCTAGCTGAGTATTTTGAGGGCGAGATAGAGTTCTATATAAAAACAGATTACCGTCCAGTGAATCTCACTTTACTGGATCCACCTAGAGTAGGTTATACCAATGAAACTACCTTGATCAAGGTTGAATCAGAGTCCGCCGCAGCGGTAGAATCCATGTGGATTGAATACACAACGGATAAATGGAAAAACACCAAGTCCATTAGCCTCATCGACAAGGATGATTACTGGCTAGCAGTGCTACCCTCTTTTAACCTGCATGAAGATGTGGAGTACAGGATCCACGCCGTGGATGAGATTGACAACAGGGGACTCATCGAGGGGGGCTTCACCGTAATGAACAAGTTGGAGATAGATTTCGGTCTCTCAGGTAGCATAATTCAAGGGGGCCAGACCGTGAAAATAACCGGCGCAGCCACCAAGCCCTCCATAAACCTGAAGCTAAACCTAGAACACGGTGGAAACACCGAGTCCATCAATGTACAGACAGACGGAGACGGTATATTCACCTATGATTATAAACCCAAGAAAATCGGTGAATACGATGTCACATTAACCTATGCCGGGGATGAGGATTATCACGTTGCATCATCTCGCGAGAAAAGTTTCCGGGTAGACAAAAGAAAACTGGAACTAAGCTGCGAGATAAAGACAAACCCCATAAAAATACATAGACCCATGACCATCAAGGGAAAAATAACTCCATCTGTCAGTGGACTAGAAGTAGAGACCATTTTCGTCTCACCCGAGACAAGCTTCACGGAAACCAAGACCACTGATAGAAACGGAGCATTCAGCATCACCATCACACCTGAAGTCCTAGGGACCTGGGATATGCTCCCCCAGTTAAAGGTCTCTGAACTCTATGATGCCTCACAGGGATCCATGCAGTCCTTCACTGTAGAGAAACTATCCCCCGTTGATATCGCTAAATATCAGGCGTTAAAATTCACCGAGCCACCTCTACTATATGTAGCGATTGGTTTAGGCTTGATAGTTATCGTGGCTGTACTACAAAAGACCGGTTTAATAGATAAAATTAGAAACAGAGAACCATCAGAAGAGGAAGAAGAACAGGAAGAAGCTGGAACAGTAACCTCCTATAAACGTAGAAGCGAGCGATAGCCTAGATGAAGCTACTTGATAGCATCATCCTATCCTCAAGACTCATCTCCCATCCCAGGGAATCCATAAACTCCATTAAATGAATCGGGTTACTCGACTTCGGTACCGCTACCACGTTTTCATGGCTGATAACCCAGTTGAGAGCAACCTGCGCTTTTGTCTTATCATATTTCTCTGCTATACTCGACAATACCTCACGGTCCAGACCGGGTAGTATACCTCTTCCCAGTGGACTGTAAGCTATGAGAG
>WJJC01000080.1 GCA_014729945.1 Candidatus Bathyarchaeota archaeon | reverse complement strand
TCTTGCTAAAAGTTATAGAGGAAGACGAGAAAGCCCATCACCCCTTGATGAAAAAGATACTGGAATCTGTTCTTAAGCCAGAGACCTTGGAAGACCAAGATGTGTGGATGATGATGTTCGGTCTACTACCCCGACATGGTCACGCATTAGACCCATATGCAGATATCCATAGCCAGACAACAAACCTCGAATAAACCCCTTTTTTAATATATCCGAGAATATTTTGTGAGAAAATCATGCTTCAAGGTATTAAACTCATCATCTATGACTTGGATGGTGTATTAATTGATTCAAACCCGGTAATAAAGACATCAATAGAAAACTCTTTACAAGAACTAGATTTAGACTATGAAATTAATAAGATAATGGAGTTAATGGGAACACCACTAGATAAGATATATGAAAAGATCTTCAATGAAGAAGACCAGGAAAAGATACCCGAAGCAGTTGAAAAATATAGGGCATATTACCGTGAAAAGGGAAAGATTGAGATAGAAATACAGGAAAACGTTTTTGAGACCTTAAAATACTTTAAAGAAAATAGTTTAAAACAGAGCATAGCCTCCAACTCCAGCCGAGCATTAATGAGTCCTATATTGAGCGAACTCGGAATAATGGAGTGCATTGACTTATTTGTCGGGGTAGATGATGTCGAAAAACCCAAACCAAATCCATGTATATTGAGAGTTACCATGGAACAATTAGGAATATCCGAAAACGCTACAATTTTTATTGATGATAGCGCAACTGGATTAGGCGCTGGGAAAAAAGCAGGTGTACATACAGCAGGTATAACCACTGGTGTCCATACAGTGAAACAAATAATATCTGTAAACCCAGATTTCATCCTAACACGCCTAGATGATCTAAAACAGATAATCCAAGTGAATTAATTCCGTTAAGGTTTATTAAAAATAGCTTTTCAGCAATAAACGAATAAAAATGGCAAATGAAGATGAATCCAAGAAAGAAGAGATAGAAGTTTGGACACCTGAAGAAGTATTCAAAACCTATGACCGGATGTTCAAGGATTTCAGGAGGAACGTTCTTGAAACATGGACTAAGTCCCCCATCACCGAGCCGAGTTACTGGGAGAAGAGTGTAATTCCTAGGATGATGCAGAAACCACCGGTAAATCTTGTGGACGAGGACAATGCTTTCAAGTTGACTGCTGAGGCTCCAGGCTTCGATAAAGATGATATCGAGATAACCGAAAACAAGTTGAACATGACGGGGAAAAGAAAGGAAACCAAGGAAGTATCAAAAGAAGACTATAGATTGAATGAGATACGTTCAAGAAACTTCAAGCGAAGCATTAGTTTCCCCGAGAAAATATTGTCCGACTAGGGTAAAGCCGAGATGAATAACGGCGTCTTAACTGTACGGATACCCAAGAAGCGCCCCACAAGCAAAGAGAAGGCTCACAAATTAGAGATATCATAAATTTTCTCATATTTTCTATTAACCTATAAAAAACATTATTTTAATTGCTAAGCATGAGTAAATATACACACACCTTTTTCAACTGGTGGGAGCCAGTTGATCTCACGGGTCTTAAGGATAAACTGTCACCTGAGTACCGTGTAGAGTATCACAAAGACAAGGGAGAAGAAACAGAAGTAAAGGACATTTCCATTCACCGTGATACACGTGAAGAAATAGAGGTTGAATCCGATAATATGACCGCTTTTCTATCAAAGTTCAGGGCGACACTATCACAGACATCAGAGAAAAAAATAACACAAAAGGATCTAGACCTCAGAGACAAGATTAGGGCATATTGTCCCCATGACAGGCCTACGCCATTTCCCTGGTCATTCAATCCTGAACCCGAGCTAAAGGTAGAGTAATAGTATTGGCTATTAGATATAAGGGAAATCTCAGCACATATATCTGGTCTTTTCTCCAAGGCCTAATAGGCAGCGTGTTTCTTACCGTCATCTTCGAGAATATAGCTAGAGGCTTCCTTGTTGACTTATTTAGAAATGAGTTAGCGGGTTTTATCCTACTGGTAATTGTTGCACCAATTGTTGAGGAGTACTTCAAGATATACCCATTGTTCAAACGGAGAGCTGAGTCTCCAGAGACATTGATCATATTTGGCTTCCTTATTGGATTAGGTTTCGGGGTATCCGAGTTTTTGATCTATGTTCTTTTAGCCAAGGTACCCGTACTTGTTAGGTTACCTGGTTTGTTTTTTCATGGAGCGAGCACCGCTATAGCCACAATGGGTTTAGTGAAGAATAATCTAGCAAAATATTACCTGATAGCAGTGATACTTCACTCCGCAGTGAATTTTTTCGCTGAACTAGGACAGGTCTATATCATAGGCGGTTTAGGTTCAGTAATACTAACCTATATCCTAGCCTATAACTTCTATAGAGTCGCTGAAGATTAACTCTTTTTATCTATTTCTCTTAATAATTTTTTTTTAAAATATTATATCCTAATATAAGCGTACCCCTTGTTCTGGAGTATAGTTAATTCTCCGACTCCTGATGGAACAATCGATACTTCCTTTACGAGTTGATTTTTATTTATTTTAAACGCTTCAAGGGAGTTGCTGCAAGCGTAGATGCTGACATTTTGATTCACCTTCATCATAACATCCTCTAAAAAATCAGCTTCTAAGATAAATTTCTTAACTGCTCCCCCATTGGCGACTAAGGCTATCTCTTTATTGGGTAATTTCTTATCCTCAATCAGGTTTTGGATTCCTCTGAGAGCCGATGAGACCTTTTCTTCGTCAGAAACATGGAATACGGTTTTAAATTCTGTCATCTGTTTTGTATCCTTGTGATACTCAGGTAAAGAGGGGTTTTGTGTCGCTTGGTAGATTTCCAACCATATCCTCATATTGCCCCTCAGATATCTTTTCCTTCAAGACCTTTGCGACTGCCTTGGTGGCTTTACCTGCATCAATGGGGTTTGGACCAAACTTATCGCTGACTGCTTTGAGGAACTCATCATGTTTCATCCGTATTGGTTTGCCTGATGGATCATATCCATCAAACATCATACCTGTCCAGACCATGGGAATCTGGGCTGAAAACTGATGAACTTCTTCTACAGTCATACAGTCTCGAAGCGTATTCAAGACTGCTTTTGTTGCCGCGTAGATCCGGTCTTTGTCGGGCCACTTTAACTCTTCTTGAACATCGTTTAGCCACTCGATGGAATTTGATAGGGATCTGTCTAAAGATGTTATTCCTATACTCATGTTTATTATAGTGAAAAGATCACTTATATACCGAAAAAAACTGATATCCATTTATTTGATATTTTTCTTATGTATTTATAGAATAGGATTCAATTGACTGAAACGGTAGATCTGCTTGATAAAGGTGAAAAAGCTGGAATAAAGAGTGTTGTAATTATATTTGCGATTGGGATAGCTAAAGGAGTAATAGGATACATTTCCGGAAGTATATCTCTTATAGCACAAGCAGTGGACTCGGTAAAGGATATTTTCTCTTTGGTTGCTGTAATTCTTGGGTTAAGGATATCCAAAAGAGAGCCTTCTGAGAGATTCACTTATGGTTACTACAAGATAGAAACGATAGTTTCACTGATTATATCTATATTAATACTTGTAACTGGTGGAGAGATATTACGGGAATCTATTAACCAGATACTTAATCCAACCCAATTAAATTCACCATATATGGCAGTAGGGGTTGCGGCTTTATCTATACCTCTCCTCTACTGGAATTATAAAACAACAAAAAAGGTAGCCGATGAAATTAATTCCCAGTCATTGAAAAACCAGGCCTCAGATTTTATGGTAGACATTTACTCATCAGCACTTGTTTTGGTCGGTGTTGTGACATCAATTATTGGTTTTCCTTCAGTTGAAGGCTTGGCAGGTTCAGTAATAAGCTTATTAACTATAAAAATGGGGTTGTCCCTAACCTGGGAATCGTTACTTGGGTTAATGGATGCTGTTGAAAACCCTGAAAGAATTATCAAGATCAAAGATATTGCTGAAAGTGTAAACGGTGTAAGCGAAGCATACAGTATACGCCTTAGAAATACTGGCCCCTTCTGTATGGGTGAGTTGTCCATAGGCGTTGATGAAGCCCTACCAGTTGATCAGGCGCATCGTCTTTCAGAGAAAGTCGAGGAAAAAATTAAAAGCGCGATGCCTGCAATCGAGTCCATCACTGTTCATATTGAGCCTAAGGAAGCTACATCCCTTCTTTTAGCTATGCCCATTGAGGAAGATAGAGGAATAGGGTCCAATGTGTCCATGCATCTTGTGGATGCTCCATTTTTTTTATTTGTGAGAATAGATGATGGTGAAATAGATAGGTGGTTTTCCAAGGATAATCCTAGTAGAGACTTAGAGAGAAAGAAAGGCATTACTCTTGCTGACATGTTGATAGAGGAAGAGGTGAACACTCTGTTAGCTCCACACATAAGCAGCGTCGTGTTTCACGTTCTTAGAGACCATTTTATTCATGTATACCGATTAGAGTTACAAGATACTGCGAGAAATATTGTATCTACCTTTCTCTCGGATGAGTTGGAGATGATTACAGAGGTAACTGTAGACAAAGAAGGTCATAAAAGAGAAAAAGAGTAGATTTCCCTCTTTTTATAACATTTTTCTAATAAGTATGAATAAAATACGAGGCATGGAAGAGAGCTTCAAGGAGTCTAAGGTAGTATATCTAGTAACCTTCGGAAGCACGAGTGAAAAACATAGTAGACCAATGACCAATTTCAATGATGACCCCTATAATATTATGTGGTTTCCAACTTATCAGGATACAAAAAAGGTAGAGGTATTAAAAATAATGAAAGGGTCTTGGTGATTTTCCCTGATTCTGAACGAAAACGTTTCTATGAGATCGAGGGAAGAGCAGATTTTGAGGATCAAGAAGTAACAAGGGATAAGTGGAGATGGTGGTACCTGTACTGGCACCCAGAGATGAGGGACAAGTTTTGGATTAGCCCAGAAACTGGACAAGAAAACAGAACGATAATTAACGTATACCCCGAGAAAGCATCTATTCTAAGCAAGGAAGAGGTCAAACACATCTCCAAGCCATATGATTCAGTTGTCCCTGAATAAACATATTTTCTGTTTAAATAACATCAAATCCATTTTAAATCAATAGATTAGTGATCATATGTCAGTAAAAATAGGAAAAATACGTGGAATTAACATAAAAATCAATTATTCATGGTTCTTGATCTTTTTCTTCATAACCTGGAGTCTAGCGAACAACTATCTACCCGGTCAGTACCCGAATAAACCCAACAATTTCTACTGGACAATAGGACTGGTATCCGCCCTCTCCCTCTACTTGTCAATACTGGTACACGAGTTAGCCCACTCAGTAATAGCCCAGGGAGAAGGCTTGGAGATCAATAACATTACCTTACACTTCTTTGGAGGAGTATCTCAAATAAGAGAGGAGAGCACAAATCCAAAGACCGAGGCTTATATGGCAATAGCTGGACCACTAACAAGTATAGTAATAGGTGGAGTCCTCTTATCGATTAATTCAATTTTAGGTTCTGGGTTACCCGATACCTTTGAAGCAGTGATAATGTATTCAGGATACGTTAACCTGGGTCTAGCATTGTTCAACCTTATACCCGCTTACCCTATGGACGGAGGGAGGGTACTGAGAGCTATTATCTGGAATAGAACTGATAATCTAATAAAATCTACGCGGACAGCCACAACAGTATCTAATATAATTAGCCTTCTCTTCATGGGCTTCGGGTTCTTCAACATATTCAGCACAGGGACCCTTGATGGCTTATGGTTAGTCTTCATAGGCTTATTCATTAATGGTAGCTCAAAGATGGGGCTAAGTCAGACGATCATCAGCGAAGCTCTTGGTGAGATGACTGTAAGGGAGATAATGACAAGAGAAGTGAAAACCGTTGAGCCAGATGTATCCATACAGGAAGTAATTGATAACTGGTTCTCAGTATTCAAACATCAAGGTTACCCTGTGACAGAGAACGGTGAACTGGTGGGAATAATAACCCTTGAAGATGTCCGTGAAGTTGAAAAAGACAAAAGAGACTCGGTCACAGTTAGAGATGTCATGAAGAATAAAGATAAACTCATAATCACTAACCCTGATGAGAAAGCCTCAGATGCGTTAATGAAAATAGCTACAAATAATGTAGGTCGATTACCTGTCATGGAAAACGGAACATTAGTTGGTATATTGACC
>WJJC01000079.1 GCA_014729945.1 Candidatus Bathyarchaeota archaeon | reverse complement strand
GGTTTCTTTCGCTTATCTACCTATTCTTCTGGGTGGTTTATTTGTTGCATCGAAGTATACACGGGTTTTTATTGAATTTTGTTTGACTGCGTCGGTTTTCAATTTATTTGTGGATCTTGTTATTGATCCTGCTGCGGTTCACATTGGCTTCTGGAAATACAGTAGTGGAGGCGTTTACTATGGGGTACCTTTCAGTAATTTCATTGGTTGGTTGTTAACTGGTTTTCTCTATGCTGCCTTCTTCTATCTTGTAGTTGATGATGAAAAGTATCCTCTTCCAGACGGGTTTTCGGTTAGTTTGATATGGATTCTCTGTTTCTGGACCGGTTATCTTGTTTTTAATGGTTTGTATGTTCCGGCTTTGATCGGGGGTATACTTGTTTCGTATTTAGTTAAATCAATAAAACTTATCTAACGATTTTGTTTTCTTCTCTAGCTTAATTCCTCCTAGAGGATCATGTCTAGGATTTGTTCATGCCTAAACCAGATCATGTTTATGTTCCAGTCAAATTAGAGATCAAGAAGTAGTTGGAAAGAAGTTAGGATAAAAAATCGTTTTGATTAATTATTTTAAGCACGGGGGGTATCTCTCGGGTATGTCCGGGAATTGGTGGGATGTATTACCCCGTGAAGTGTATTCAAGTTTAGAGGAAATTAAGACCTCGCAGCCATGGTACAGTGTTTACAGGATACATGACTGGTTGTATGCTTTATACGAGGATGGGCAGTACGATGAAGCCCTCATGTACCTTGTGATAGGTGATGAGAGAGCAGCGGTGATAGACGGGGGAACAGGGATAGGTAGACTGGATAAACTGGTGGAGGAGTTAACCGATAAACCATACTTCCTGCTGCTAACCCATACTCACAATGATCATATAGGCGGCTGCAAGCACTTTGATGAGATCGCCCTCTACGATGACCCTATGGGCCGGGAGAGCGCAGCCAAGGGACTGGGCAGGGACAAGATGGGGGAGATGCTGGAGCCCGGGGCGGTGATTAAACCCTATCCGATGGACTTTGACCCTGATGACTTCTACGCACCACCCTTTGAGGTGTCACGGTGGCTTCATGACGGTGAGGTAATTGATCTGGGTGGTAGACATCTTGAGGTCGTGTATACGCCGGGGCATAGCAGCGACCATATCTGTTTACTGGACCGGGATGCCGAGTATTTGTTCACAGGGGATATCTATTACACGGGTGGAGTGACCAGTTACCTACCCGGGGGTAACCATGATGATTTCGTAGAGAGCTGCAAACGACTGGTGGACCTATTGCCAGAATACGAGTATTTGATGCCGGCCCATAATGAGCCCCTGGTGGAAAAAACACAGATGCGTGAAATGTATGAGGCGGCTAAAGGCATCAAAGAGGATACGGTCAAAGATTATACCACGCGGAGATCCGTTGCCACCAACTATGATATTAAGATAAGAAAATACAGCTTCACCCGCTTCAGCCTCTCGGTGAGAGACACCTATTTCAAATAAAAAAATAAAGCCAGTATCATACTAAAAACACGTTATTTCTTTGAGGAGCCAAACAAATAAGGTGTGGGTGGAGGCGATACACGGATATTGAATGGATTTGGGGTGTGACTCCTAGTGTGTTTGCGTCTAAGATCACCTATGCGTTGAGCTGCAAGTGGAGCGTGGTGCGTAAGAGCCATGTGGATGGGTTCTCCGAGGTTCTCAAATGGAGCAAAGAGTTCAGAGTGGAGTGATGTGAAAAAAGGCGTGGTGGGTGTATTCGCTGCAAGCCGGTTCAAGCCTGATGAACCCGTTCGCCTCAAGGATGAGACAATAATCAACCTAACTCAGTACGCTAGAGGTGTAATTTTGAGATTATATCAACTGTGGATTTCAACCAGAAGCTAAGAGAGCGCGGTTACACCAAGTACGTTACTATTCAGAAGGTCTACAGATATGCTAAAAACGAGAAACATGTCAGGAAAGCACTGAACCAGATATGGCGAAGCCAGAAGACTCACGTGAAGTATTAACCAAGTTGAGTACGGAGAATCGTGAATTATTCGAGTTCGAGAACATGATGGAGAAGACTACCTAGTTTTCCTATATCATGTATCTATGCACCAAAAATACCTACCAGTAAGTAGATACCGGTAAATCTAGGTAACACAATGACAAAACTTATAATTGTTAAAATTTAGTGAAGGTTATCTCGTGGTTTTCTATGAATGAGATCCAGACTCAAACAGGGAACAGGACCAAGCTCTACATGATCAGGGATATCCTGGAGGTGGCTCACTACGCGTGCAACAAGACCTACCTGTACAGGCACAGCGATACTGACTGGTACCGATTCGATGAATTATTCAAACACCTAGTGATGAAATAGTAGATCACCCTGATATCCGACAAGGGTGGATTCGGCGATCTCTACAGCATCACACCAGAAGGCAAATGATACTATGACCAACGGGTTAGATTCATCAACGAGATGAGTTGAACCCTTTATCTAGTTGCATACCTCTTTTTTTTCTTGATTGATACATAGATCATATATCCAGAGGGGGGGTATTGACACTCTAGGCAAACAGTGGACAGGTGGACATCTTTTGGGTTTAGTACTGGATACCGCTGAAAAGGTTGTAGGATTTTCTACAAGACCTGGGAGATAGGGGGGATAGACTATATGCACCAGATAGATGAATCACAGGATACCGGGGAGATAGCTGAGGAAGCCAACAAGATTATTGAGGACACTATAAGCAGGGCATCGGTGACTAATTTACTGAATTTCTGTGTAGAAGAGAAAATAATGCAGACTGAAACCACTACGGAAGAAGCGGACACTATCAACCACACCACAAACCAAGGCAGCAAGCAAGACAGATAAAAAAACATCCCTAGAATTACCCAATTCCCCTTCATCCTTCATTTTATTTTTTTTTTTGTTTTTTAACCTTGTTTGCTTTTCGCCTATCTTAGAAGGGTTTCTTTGGTTCATTTCATTGAGTCCGGAATGGATTCGGGAAGACCCTGAACTCTCTTTTACTGGTTGGACATCTTCTCTAGCTTCCCTGGTCTCGCTTGTTTCCACGCACATTAATAGGGGTATAT
>WJJC01000078.1 GCA_014729945.1 Candidatus Bathyarchaeota archaeon | reverse complement strand
TAAATTTCTGGATCTCATCATGGTTTAAACCTTTCATAACCACCATGTTGATCTTCACCGGGGTTAAACCGCACTTAATCGCTTCCCTTATCCCAGCTTCAACCACTTCTTGCTTGTCTCGTCCAGTTATCTCTTTGAACTTGACTGGATCCAAGCTATGTAAACTTATATTTACTCTGGCTAGCCCTGCTTCTTTTAGTTTACACGCTTTTTCTGATAATCTGCTGGCGTTAGTAGTCATGGAGACCTCTTCCACGTAGGGTTTGATTCGTCTTACAATCTCCACTATGTCATCTCTGATCAATGGCTCACCACCAGTGAGTTTAACGTATCTTATTCCTTGATCCGACGTTATCTTAATTATTTCTTCTATCTCATCGGCTGTCAGTTCTTGCCCCGAGTCGTGTTCTCCTTCATGGTGACAGAAGAAGCAGTCAAAATTGCACCTCTGAGTGAGACTTATTCTCAAGCTCTTTACAGGTCTTCCGTATCTATCGGTTAATGGTTGATTCAGGGTTTTCGCCTCCTTATTCTGGTGTATTGCGGTAAAAAACTGTTATGCATGACTGGACATGTCGGGTACACATTTACCTGACCAGAATTACGTTTCGCATAAATATACATATCGATGAGGCGATCCATTATCCCTGAACTAAAAATTGTCCTTACATTAGAACTGGATTGTTTAATAGCAACGCTTTCTCCCCAATATAAAATGAGTAGTGCAGTTAAGGTCACAGTTTTCCCTCGGTTGAACGCTGATATCTGCGGTACTGGTTGTGGAGTTTCCTGTGCTTCATGCACTAGTTGTGATCAGAACTGTGGTTTCCTTGACTCTGAACAAGAATTGATGGATGATCTCTATTTTCTATTGGAGGAAATATGTTACTGTACCTGTGATAAGAAGTACAGTTTAGAGTTTATTGATGCCTCTGATATAGATTATAGTATTGAGCGTCTCAATGTGGTGTTGGTTACCAATGACGAGGAAACCGTAACTCACTACACCTACGGCGAATATATGACTGAAAACGCCCCCATAATCGCTCTCAATAACAAAATAATCGTCAAGAGAAGAATTCCAACTAAACAAGAATTAATAGAAGCTTTTGATGAAATAAATTAATCAATATCTTCTTTTATCTTCTGCTCCAGTGTCTTTAACTCGCCCTTCTCACTGATTCTAATCTTGGTCTCAAGTCGTACTGGTATCCCGATTGCCCTAAAGAAACCCATCAAGGCTGCTCCATCTATAACGTCTCTGATCTTTCCAGATTTTATGCCTTCTACGAGCATCATCTCTATCTGAGGCATTACCTGTGGAAACTGGTACTTTGCTGCCTCATAAACCTCCCATGCTCTGGAACCGAAACGCTGGTCAAGTATCTCTTGATTTGTAAGCTCTCTGGGGTTCTCTTCCTCTGAGCCGGCTTTAGCTTCTTCTTCCAACTGTTTGAGTAATAGTCTGCGTTTCATCTCTTCTAGACGTCGCTGCTTTATTTTTTCCAGTTCTTCATCCAAGGCTTCTACCGCAGCATGATAGCTACAGAATATGATTTATTCCTTACTGATGAAAGAGGGGTTTACACCGCTGATCCGTATACTGTTCAGTATCACCAGTAATGCTAAGCCCACATCCCCCAGTATGACTGATAGCCATAGACTAATGGTGCCCATTGCTGCGAGAACCACGATGAGGAGTTTCATAATCACCGAGATAGATATGTTCTCCTTTATTCTCTTCAAAGTGGTTTCACTGAGTCGTTGAATATACCCCAGTCTCGTCAGGTCCTCCTCCAGTAACACTATGTCCGCTGTCTCCAATGCTATATCGCTCCCCAAACCCCCCATGGCTATTCCCACATCGGCGGCTGCGAGGGCAGGGGCATCATTTACCCCGTCTCCAACCATAACAACCTTCCCATTTTCACTCAGTCTAATAATGGTCTCTAGTTTCTCATCGGGAAGTAGGTTCGCGTGATATCTGTTGATTCCAAGACTCTTGGCTATGGCGACTGCTGTGTTCTCGTTATCTCCTGTGAGCATCTCGACTTTCATGTTTTGTTTTTGTAGTTCTTTTATTGCTTGCTTGGCTGACGGTCTGCTCTGATCCATTAATGCGATCAACCCTATTATAGTATCAGCTTTAGATAGCAGGACTACTGTTTTTCCCTCGTACTCCAGCTCACGGATAGATTCATCCGGGTAATCTATACCAAGCTCATCGTATAGGCGCCGATTCCCGATCCTGTATCTCTCATCATTGATCTTTGCCTCAACACCTTTCCCTGTTGAACTCAGAAATTCATCGGTCTCGTAGTGAGGTATCTTCCACTGCATTGCCTCTCTGATGATGGCTTCCGCGATTGGGTGTTTGCTGTTTCGCTCTAGTGCTGTTGCTATGGCTAAGATCTCCTGATTACTGGTCTCCAGTGGTATGATCTCAGTGACCTCAGGTATACCCATAGTCAATGTTCCTGTCTTATCGAATGCATATACCCGGGCTTGATCTATCTCCTCGATGAAAGTACTGCCCTTGATGAGTACACCATTTCTGCTAGCGCTAGTGATAGCTGATACCATAGCTACTGGTGTTGCAATAGTCAAGGCGCATGGGCATCCAATTACTAGCAATACTAAGCTATTATAGATTGATGGCACCCAGGGCGCCTTGAAAACCAGTGGAGGCACAGACGCAAAAATGATCGCTAATACAATTATCGCCGGCGTATAGTATTTCGCAAACCTGTTGACCAAGGTCTCGGTGGGGCTTCTCCTGCTCTCAGCTTCCTGAATCATCCTGAGGATATTTGATAGCATGCTCTCATGGGACGCCCGTGTAGTTTCCACTTCCAAGTATCCATCAAGGTTAATAGTTCCAGCGTAGACCTCGTCTTTTCTCTCTTTGGCAACAGGTATTGACTCCCCTGTCATAGCTGATTGATCAATTGAAGTACTGCCTTCTACTATTACCCCATCTAAAGGGATTCTATCCCCTGGTCGAACGATAAAAACCTCTCCCGGCAATACGTTATCAATGGGCATATTTTCTTCCCCTTCAGCTGTCTTGATTGTGGCAACTTCTGGTCTTAGCTCCATTAATGCCTCAATAGCGTGGCGAGCCCGCTCTGATGCGATTACCTCTAGTTTTAATGATATATCTTTCAAGAAGACCACGAGGGCGCCTTCCTGGTACTGCCCTATGATAGTGGCCCCTATAGCAGCTATAGTGACCAGTAAGTCTATCCCAATATTTCCCCTAGCGAGCTCTTTGAAACCGTTGAGAGCCATCTTGTAGCCGCTGGCAATCATGGCTGATATGAGTATAACAGTGGACAGTTGGCTGCTCATTCCAAAATGGTCTAATCCAATCCCTGTGGCTATCAGTAACCCAATTACTATGCTCCGGGTCCAACTGGTTTCCTCGTGTTTATGACCATGTTCACACGTGGAGCAGGGTCCTCCATCAATGGAGCATACAGTACATTCTTCCCCGTTGCTGTGTTCGCATGTCTCGTGTTCATGATTGTGGTGGTGAGGGGGCATTTCCTATCTTCGGGTCTTTAGCTTTTATTAATATGCTGCTATAGTTTGCCCCTCTTTTATTAGAAATTAATAAATTACTACGTGTTTTTTATTAAACTATGACTGTTATCAGTTTAAGCCTCACGAATGATCTTCTAACCCGACTGGACCAGTTTGTGAAAGAGTTAGGGTACAGTAGCCGATCCGAGGCTCTTAGACTAGCCATCAGAGACGTGTTAACAGATTATAAGCTCACCAAGATGCAACGGGGGGAGCTCCTCTCAACCGTGACAATTATATCGGAGAGCGAGGAGACTAGCACTCATCTTGGTTTAATTGATCTGCGTAACGGTTTCGATGAGATAATCTTCGGTAACATGCATCTACATATCGAGGGTGGTTACTGTATAGAGATATTTCTGGTAAAGGGTCCCTCTGAGGAGATATTGAGTTTTGTAAACAAGTCAAAAGCTATCAGGGGTGTAATAGATGTGAATCATACCCTTACCCCAATGACATAGCTAATTCTTATAATTCGATAATCAACTCTTTCCCTATATGTCTAATACTTCAACGTTCAAGAATCTGGGCAGGGACACCCAGAGACAGGACGGCGTAGCCAAGGTAACTGGGAGAGAGAAATATGCATCGGATCTGAGTCTTCCCCATATGCTATATGCACGGGTATTGAAAAGCCCGTATCCTCATGCACAGGTGTCGAAAATCGACACATCTAGGATAGATGATCCTGCTATTGTTAGCCTTACACCTGATGAGGTTCCCGATGTTACCTACTGTCCGAGACTTGTTAGTGTTCCAAGTAGTACATTCAAGGACTGGAAGGTTCTCACCGATAACCCACGATACGTGGGCGAGCCAGTTATGGCTGTAGCAGCAGAATCTGAGGAAGAGGCTCAGCGAGCAATTGAAGCCATTGATATCAGGTATAAGCAGCTGCCAGCTGTTTTCGATGTCATGGATGCGAAAAAACCCGGTGCTGAGCAGATTCACACCGATATTATGCGGGGGGATGAATGGATCAAAGTGAATAATAATATTGCCTGCAGCTTGGACATAGTTGAGGGTGACCCCGAGACAGGATTCTCTGAGTCTGATTACATAGTCGAGGAGACTTATCGCACTAATAGACGATATCACACGCAGATGGAGACCAAGAGCGTACTGGTGCGACCTGAGCCGGATGGAGGTATAACTATCTGGAGCACCACTCAGACGCTTCACAATACACGTATACTTCTCTACGAGATATTCGGTATCCCCATGGGCAAGATCCGGGTCATAAAGGTGCCCATAGGCGGTAGCTTCGGGTCCAGTATTCAGGTTAATCCACCGATCCCAATAGCAGTAGCCCTAGCCTTGAAGAGCCAGAGACCAGTAAAGCTGACTTATACCCGTGAAGAGGATCTTCACGATCACTGTAGTTACCAGATGATATTCAAATTAAAACTGGGGGCGAACAAAGAGGGTAAATTAACAGCTGGTCACTTGGACGCTTATCTGGATATCGGTGGTCACCAGATCCAAGCATACCCCTTACTAGGATGTGTTGTAGGCTGGTGGGTGAGCCTCTACAAGGTTCCTCATAAGAGCTACATGGGTAAAGCAATATACACAAACAAGGTACCAGCCTGCGCCTTCAGAGGCTACGGTAACCCGCAGATAACTTGGGTAGTAGAGACTATGATGGATGCATTAGCCAATAAGATAGGTATTGATCCACTGGATTTCAGGCTCAAGAACTATATCGGTGAAGGGGACCTATTCTGGGGGCAAGGTCCAAGCGTAAAATCTGTTATCGAGAGCTGTGGGGTAGAGGAGATACTCAATACAGGAGCCGAGTTAAGTGGCTGGTATGAGCGACCAAGAGCAGAGGAACAATCAGGAAGATACCGGCGTGGAATAGGCATGGGTAGAGGATACCACACCAGTAGTGCCGGGGCTCCTGTACCCGGTAGTGTCATTGACTTCGGCGGTGCTATGTTAAAACTCAACGAGGATGGAACCTTTGACTATGTGTCCGCTTTAATGGACCACGGCGGAGGTACCATGGATGCTCACGTCAAGATAATCGGGGAGGAGCTTGAAATACCCCATTACATGGTTAATATTGTACGAGCAGACACAGGAACAACAGTATACGATGTCTGCACCCATGCGTCAAGGGGTATATACAGCGGAGGGGGGGCAGCCCTCAAGGTAGCTGGGCAGGTTAAAGAGAAGATTAGGCAGGCAGCCGCCAGATCACTGGATGCCTACGCCCACGCTCTACGATTCAAATGGGATCCAGATAAAGAGCAGGGAGTAATTTATGCCCAAGGAGTCGAAGAGCGGGAGATAACCTTCAAAGAATTAGCCTACGAGATGAGACACAAGAACCTAGGTACCATAGCAGCGGTTGACAGTTATAGGCAGCCCGCGTGTCCTCCTCACTTCACCGGATATTTTGTGGAGGTAGAGATAGATACTTGGACAGGGAAAGTGAGATTAGTCAAGGTCATCGCAGGCGCTGATGTAGGAACCGTGATTAACCCAAAGATGGCTATGGGTCAGATACACGGTGGATTCGCCCAGGGATGGGGAATGACTGTAAACGAGGACACAGAATATAACCCTGTGAATGGGGTACTATTGAATCATGGATTCATGTCAGATTACAAGATACCTACACCACTTGACCTACCCGACTTGGAGGATTTTTATGTATTCTTCGCTGACACCTATGAGCCCACAGGCCCATTCGGAGCCAAGGGTTTGGGGGAAGGCGCATTAAACCCGGTAGCCGGGGCGATAGCAAACGCGATACAGAACGCCCTAGGGGTGCGATTTTTCAAACTACCAATAACTAAGGACATGATTCTAGCTAAATTTAAGGAGAAGGAGGCCCAGCAATGAGTAGTATTAACAAGTGGAACACCCACATAATCGGTAAACCCTTCAAATATCATCTACCCGAGACCATAAATGAAGCAACCAAACTACTGGCCGAGCATCCGGACAGTATGATTCTAGCCGGGGGAACCGATCTCATACCCAAGATGAAGCAGCGCTTACTGGAACCCGAACACATTGTAAACATCAAAAAAATACCTGATCTTACAGGCATAAAGGAGACCGATAACGGGATATGGATAGGCTCAGCCACCAAGCTGAATGCAATAGAGAAGAGTGAACTAGTTAAAGAGAAGATCCCATTACAGTACTTGGCGACAAAGACAATTGGAAGCATCCAGATAAGAAACATGGGCACACTCGGTGGAAACGTTTGTAATGCTTCACCAGCCGCGGATGGAGCCCTAGGATTGGTCGCTCAGGATGCTAGGGTACATATAGCTGGTGTTGATACCCAGAGAGATATACCTGTAACAGATTTCTTTACTGGGCCCGGTGCAACTGTGCTCGCCGAGGATGAGATCGTTACCGGATTTACAGTCCCAGTTATGGATAAGGATACGGGTTATCACTTCATGAGTATAGGCAGGATGGCTTTGGACATCAGCACCATAAGCATAGCTACAACTATAACTAGGAGAGACGACAAGGTAGCCAAATCCACAGTAGCTTTGGGAAGTGTCGCCCCCACACCACTAAGACTCTCCGAGGTCGAAGTCTACCTCAAAGACAAAACTTTGTCCGATGAGAGTATCTGGGAGGCAGCCCAGATGGTAAGTGAGAACATAAAACCCATCACAGATGTAAGGGCCACAGCGGAGTACCGTAGGGAGGCGGCGAAAGGAATGGCGATGGAAGCAATTAAACTTGCATATACAAAGGAGGAGGGTAAACAATGAAGACCACGATGACTATCAATGGGAGGAAAAGCGAGTTCGATATACCACCGAACAAACTATTACTGAACTTGCTAAGAGATGACCTAGGATTAACTGGAGCCAAGTATGGCTGTGGTATAGGAGAATGCGGTGCATGCACAGTTCTCGTGGACGGAGAGCCTATACTCGGGTGTATGACCCTTGCAGTAGACTGTGGTGGTAAAACAGTGGACACCATTGAAGGACTTAGTGATGGTAAAAAGTTACACCCAATTCAACAGGCTTACCTTGATGAGGGAGCCGTACAATGCGGCTTCTGTACACCGGGGTTCATCATGACAACTAAGGCTTTGCTTGAAGAGAAATCTAACCCCAGTGAATCTGAGATCCGTGACTATCTGAAGGGCAACCTATGCCGATGCACAGGATATGTTAATATCGTGAAGGCTGTACAGAAAGCGGCAAAAGATATGCGATGAAAACAGTGGCCATAGTCCTTGCTGCGGGTAAGTCCAGCCGCATGGGGGTCAATAAACTCCTCTTAACTCTTGGCGGTAAAACTGTTCTAGGGCATATATTGGACAATCTGGATGGCTATGATACCATTGTGGTGACGGGGCATAACCAAGAGGAGATCAATGGGCTAATCAATGAGTATGGTGTCAAATCTGTTCACAACCCGGACTATGAGATGGGGATGACTACCAGTTTCCAGACTGGGCTTAAAGAGCTGGATAATGATGTGGACGCTGTTTTTATGATACTAAGCGATACTTTTGGGTTCAAAACCTCTCTGCTCGATAGAATGGTGGAGAAAATGGAGTCAACAGGTGCATCACTGGTAAGCCCAATGTATAATGGTAAACGAGGTCACCCTGTACTAGTCTCAAACAGCCTCTTCCATGAGTTTCGTAGCCTCAACGATGATGAGACTATGAAGGACGTGGTTCTGAGACATGAGGTGGATCATCAATACGTAGAGGGAAGCATCTGGACAAGATTAGACCTTGACACTCCCCAAGATTATGCATCCGCTAAAAAACTATGGGATAAACGATAGTCAACCATTTTTTCTTTGAATAAGCTCAGCGACTATGCTGATGGCTATCTCCTCAGGGGTCTCGGCTTCGATATCTAATCCAATAGGCCCCTGGATGGCTTCCACAGCCTCGGGCTTCAATCCCTCCGCTTTTAGTTGTTGCACATGTTCTTTTCGCTTGTTACTGCTTCCCAGTAATCCGATATAATCTGGCTCGGCTCTCACAGCGTATCTGAGTCCCTCAAGCTCAAAGTCGGTCTCTCCGTGTAGCATGGTCACGCAGTCGTTTGGTCTGATATCCACGGTTTCAAGGCTCTTCGGGTACTCAGTGTTTACCACCCTCATACCCGGGAAATTATCCTCGTTGGCGGTCTCAGCATCATCTATGATTAGCACTGTGAATCCGCAGTCCTTGGCGTAACGTGCTACGGGTTGGGCTATCAAGCCGCTGCCCATTATAATTAGTCTCGGGGCTGGTTTTATCGGATCCATGAATATTTTCACCTCTCCACCGCATTTACTGTCTACTGGTATCATACCTTCCCTGACTGGTATTCCCATGGCGAAGTGGTATGAACGAGGCTTACCTAATTCCAGCACCTCTAAGGCTCGAGATATTAAGAGACGCTCCATCCCCCCACCCCCAATGGTTCCTATAGCCCCCCCGTCGCTAGTTACTAGCATCTTTGCACCAAGGTCTCTTGGACCTGAACCTTCTTTAAATGTGAGCGTGCAGAGAACTGTTTCTCTCCCTTCTGTTAGCTCTCTATGCAGTCTCTCTATAATGGTCTCTTCACTCAGGTGCTATCCTCTCCGCTGCGTCGAGGATGGCCTCGATGATCTTTGTGTATCCGGTGCAGCGGCATATATTTCCCTCTAAACCGATCTTCACTTCCTCAGCTGTAGGGTTGGGGTTATCCCGTAGTAACGCATAGCTGCTAATGAGCATTCCAGGTGTGCAAAAGCCACACTGGATGGCACCGTTCTCTATGAATGCTTCTCTGAGATCAATCATTAGGGGGTTATGTTCCAATCCCTCTAATGTGGTTACCCGGTGTCCCTCGGCTTGTGGCGCTAGGATTATGCAACTGGTCACAGGTATTCCATCGAGGAGCACTGTGCATGCACCGCATTCCCCACTCTCACATCCTTTCTTCACACTGTTTATGTTGAGGTGGCCTCTTAGCAGATCAACTAGACTGGTCTGAGGACTCGCGTCGATATCTACTTTTTCTCCGTTTAACTCGATTCTTATGTTCATCTCATTCACCTCATTCTTTCCATGCATTTCTCAATGCCTCTACGAAGTAACACGGGGCACATATCTCGTCTATACTCCGCTGTGCCTCGTACATCTGTAATGGGGGTAACATATTCTTTGACTGCTTCAGATACTTCCTCTATATTCTCCATGGTGAGTTCCCTATCTTCAAGTATTTCCTCTACTTCCGGCACTCTGAGAGGTGTCATGGCGACGCTTCCAAAAGCAAAACCAGCGTCCACACAAATATCTTCCTCCATCTGTATATAGGCTGCTGCACTAACAACTGATAATGTGAAAGATTTACGTCTACCTATTCTCTTGTAAGCACTAGAAGAGTTCTCCGGCGGTGCTGGTACTCTTATCTCTGTTACCAGTTCGCCGGGTTCAAGGCAGTTGATCTTGGGTCCGGTGAAAAGTTCTTCTATGGGCATAATGTACTCGTTGTCAATTGACTTTATCTCAAGCTCTGTATCATGTATTATTAGTGGGCATGCTGTGTCCGCGGCTGGTGAGGCGTTAACTATGTTTCCTGTTATTGTTCCACGATTTCTTATCTGAGGGCTTCCTATTCTGCTAACAGCGTCATATAAAGCTGGGATTTTTTTGGTTAAATGATGTGATTCTATCTGACTGTGAGTGGTGGTTGCACCTATCTTGATGTACCCGTCCTCTTCTTTGATGTAGTTGAGGTCGGGTATTCTGTTCAAGTCAACTAGGTGACTTGGGCTACACTCTGCTTGCCTCAATGCAGTTATTAGATCTGTTCCACCTATGATGGGTTTCGCCTTATCCAGATCACTTAGTAATACAAGTGCTCCCTTTAGCGTCACTGGAGCATGGTACTCCAACTCGGGTATGGGTTTCATTGCTGGGCCTCTTTTAACGCTTTATGCATAGTCCATGGACGGATGGGTATCGTGTTGAATCGTTTACCCGTTGCATGATAGATCGCGTTGGCGATAGTAGGTACAATGCTGATTATCGCTGGCTCTCCTACTCCTTTTGCTCCGAATGCTCCATGCTTGTAAGGTTTCTCAACGATAATACATGGCTCTATTTCGGGAGTGTCTAGGCTGCTTGGAACAACATAGTCTGTGAAATTGGGATTAAGCACTTGTCCTTTGTCATTAATCTCCATGTTTTCCATGAGTGTGAAGCCTAGTCCTTGTCCGACAGCTCCCTCTATCTGGCCTTCTATCATCATGGGGTCGATAGCTTGTCCGCAGTCCATAGCAGGCCAAATCTTTGTCACTGCTATTTCACCTGTCTCAGTGTCAACTTCTACCTCGGCGACTGTGGCGGCGAAGGTATAGACACTATAGTTTACACCTAACCCAGTTTTTGGATCGAAGAAGCGTTTAGGCGCCTTAAAGTAGCCGTGGGCTCCTGGATTGTATCCTCGGTTGTACATCTCTTCTGCTAGTTCTCGTATAGATATGCATGTATCTGGGTCCTCTTTATAACGGGCTTTCTCCTCAAGTAACTCGATCCTGTCCTCAGGTATTTCTAATAGTTCTGATGCGCATGCTACCATGTTCTCTCTGAGTTTTAACGCTGCTTTAGCTGCGGCTGTCCCCCCCAGCATCAGCCCCCTGCTTCCATGGGTTGGCTTAGCGTTAAGAGTGCTATCGGTATCAGGTAGATCGATGATTATCTTGTCAATTGGCACACCTGTTATCTCTGATACTATCTTGATGTGTCCGAAGGGGCTTCCCTGTCCTAACTCCACTATTCCTGTACGGTAGTTGATACTTCCATCCTGATTGAGAAGTAGACTGGCTGCGCTCCAATCAGGTGTACTCCGACTGGTACTTATACCGTGATAAGCGAGTCCAACCCCATAACCTCTCACTTTGGAACCCTGTTGAACCGGTTCCCTGTTGTTAACCCAGTCAGATGCATCTCGTACATCCTCAAGACACTCCCTTATACCGACGCTGCTATCTAATACCTGATCGCAGGTGGTTTTACTGCCCTCAATAAGGACGTTTTTGAGCCTGAATTCGATGGGATCCATCCCCAATTCATAGGCTAGTCTATCCATCTGTTGCTCAGCTGCGAAGTGTAATGCAAGATCTCCGAAGCCTCTAAAGCTGCCTCCATATACTTTATTGGTGTATACCGCTCTCCCGTCTACACTACAGTTATCCACCTCGTATGGTCCTGCGGCATGGGCTGTCTGTCTCCATAGCCAAAATGGGCTTCTATTAGCATACGCTCCGCATTCAACGGTGATATCAACCTCCACCGCTGTAACCTCTCCTCTCCTGTTAGCTCCGCTCCTGTACTTTATACGAGCTGGAAATCTTTTAGGGCTATATGCTACGCTTTCCTCCCTAGTCCATACGTGAGCTACTGGTTTCCCCAGTTTGGTGGCTGCGAATGCTGCATAGGCCGAGACAATTGGTCCCTGATCATCTTTGCCACCGAATGCACCCCCGGTGAGAGCTTGTACTATTCTAACCTGATTCAGATCCCATCCGAGGACATGGGCTACTTTTTCTCTGCAGAGGAATGGACTTTGCCCATTAGCAATTACCGTTACTTTGTTTGAGCCTTCTGGTACGGCGTAGGCTGCCTCTGTCTCAAGGTACATATGGTCCTGATATGGGCTCCAGTAAGTATCCTCAACCTCCACATCAGCATCGCTAAAACCTTTCTCGGCGTCACCTTTCCTGATCTTGGTGGTGACCGCGATATTACCTCCTTCATGGATGTCGACCACATCATCGGCTAATGTCGCATCAATATCTAAGTAGGCTGGAAGAGGATCATACTCCACATGTATTCTATCCATGGCTTTCTCCGCTGCGTAACTGTCTCTTGCTACGATTAATGCGATAGGATCGCCAACATAGTGTACTTTTCGATCATTCAAGAAGGGTTGATCGGGTAACGCGTATCCGATCTGGTTATTACCTGTGACATCTGCGCCAGTGTATACTGCTTCTACTCCGGGTATCTTTAACGCATCACCTGTCTCAATGGACTTGATACGTGCGTGAGCTACATTGCTTCTAAAGACCTTCAGGATGGATGCGTTTCTCGGTATATAATCTGCGGTGTAACGTGCCTTACCTAGTGCCTTGTCTAGGGCATCTGTTCTCGTCACGTTCTTACCGACGACTAGAAAATCCTTCCTTCCCAAGATATCGGTTAATATTTTATCGTACTCCAAGTTAGAACATCCAGTAATATTTGAATACGGTTACGTTAACTATCTAAATAAAAGAATCCCCTAAACTATCCCAGAAGTCTCGTCTATTTGCTTCTAGTACCAGTATCTTTGTCTCTCTATTGAATAATTTGAGAACGTTATCGATCTTATTTGTTCGGCAGAGGATGAGTAGTTTTCCTCCCCCGGATAACGTCTCTACTACCTTATGTAGTCCTGGATATAATCCGAATCCCCTTGCCTCTAGGTGACCGTACTCGTCCACCACAGCCATTGTCCTATTATCTATTAAGTGAGCTGCTTTAACTAGGCTATCATTTGCTATCTTGAATGCGGTCTCATTGTAAAGGAATGCCCCCTTGAGTGGTTTCCAGTTCTTACCCGAGACCTCAGAATCCTTGTATACCATATCTAAGCTTTGATCTGTGTCAGGGTAATATCCCTCGTAACCAACAGTCTCTCTGTCTCTTAGAATTCTTCTGCTGATTACCCCGTACACTTTGTAGCCATTTACTTTCGCCCTGTTTGCTATCTGTTCTGCTCTACGGGATTTCCCTGATCCTATGGGGCCGTGTACGATGAGTACTTGGGGTTTCAATCTGGTAGAAGTGCCTCCTAGTCTCTCTTGAATATTGTCCTCAAATATTTTACGAGTCTTTTTTTAAATGAACAGACAGATTCATAATTGATGACATTGGCTCTCCCCAGCTTCATACGTAGTAAGATCGTTTGCACCATAGGACCAGCATCAGATAAGCCAGTGGTTCTTGACTCGTTGCTCGAATCCGGTATGGATGTCGCTAGGATCAATATGAGTCATGGGTCACCGGATGAGCATCGATCTGTTATTGAGTACTTGCGTGAGACAGGTAACTGTGGCATACTTGTGGATCTGCCTGGCCCGAAAATCAGGTTGGGGGAGCTGTCTGAACCATTTACAGTAGAGGATGGTCAAGAACTTCACTTTACCACCCGGGATATTATGGGTGACGTAACCAATCTGCCAGTTAACTATGATAGGCTTCCATCCGAGGTGCAAGTTGGTGGGCATCTCTTCCTCAATGATGGGATCATCGAACTTGAAATAACTGATATAGACCAAGATATGAAGGGATTCAACGCTAAGGTGATTTCTGGAGGGAGATTATCCAGTAGAAAAGGGGTGAACGCACCAGGTGCAAAACTCTCGCTTGAACCCCCAACCGGCGAGGATCTTTCTGGTATACGACTCGGTGTAAAGATGGATTGTGACTGGTTTGCAGCCAGTTTCATACGATCAAAAAAAGATGTATTAGCTGTAAAGCAGGCTATCAAACGTCTTGGGGGTGATCAACCTCTGATTAGTAAGGTTGAGCACGCTGACGCAGTGTACAACATCAACGAGATAATAGAGGAAAGTGATGGGATCATGGTAGCCCGGGGTGACTTAGGTATAGAGATTCCCCCATGGGATGTTCCTCTGCTCCAGAAAAAGATAATTCACGCCTGTAATGTTAAGGGAAAGCCAGTCATAGTTGCCACCCAGATGTTGGAATCCATGATACATAATCCAAGACCTACTAGAGCTGAGGCAAGCGACGTAGCCAATGCATTACTGGATGGAGCAGATGCAGTGATGCTAAGCGGTGAGACAGCCATAGGGAAATATCCCGTGGAATCTGTTCGAGCCATGAATAGCATTGGTTGGGTTGTACAGGAGCAGATAACCAAAAAGGGTGATACGGGGTTGAAGGGGCTTCCCCTTACGGATATCATCGGAGACTTGGCTTCAAGGGCTGTTGACGCGGTTGAGTCCAGCGCTATACTGGTTGTAACTCGTAGCGGTGTAAGCGCTCTTATGGTGAGTAAGCATAGGCCGAAGGCAAGTATATTGACTGTTGCACAGGACCCGAGGGTTAGTCGAAGGATGCATATGTATTGGGGTGTGCGGCCAATCGACGTGGATTGGACCGATGATAGAGATGAGTTAATTATCAGGGCGTTGAACAAGAGCCTTGAGATGGGGTATATCTCTAGGAACGATGTCATTGAGGTGGTCTCAGGTTCTACATTGATCGCTCCTGGTTCAACTACCACTTTGGAGATACTCAGAATAGAGGAGATACTCGATCAAGCGGAGAAAAGAGACTAAATTTATCACCCTATTCTTCCCATCTAATTATATGAGTTATAGTAAACCCGAAGTAACTGAGCCTAAGTCTCTCTCTGAGAAGGAGATAGTACTCATCTCCAGTGGGGATCTAAGGCATAGCGCAAATAGGGAAGGATGGCCCGCTCAGAGGGCGATGGAACAGAAGATCAGGACTGTCTTTGAGAATGAAGGCTATCATGTGATTAGAGGACATCCCGTTGATCCAGTGCTGGGTCATGGCTTTATCTGGAACCAGCGTATGGGGATGGATGTTTTCAAGGAGATCCCCCGGGACACGAGGATAGTAGTTGCTGAGGCTGTCTGGCAGTACAGTCATCATATACTTGCTGGTCTAAGAGATCACCGGGGCCCCATATTGACTCTGGCGAACTGGAGTGGTCAATGGCCAGGGTTAGTTGGCATGTTAAACCTTAATGCGTGTCTCACCAAGATGGGTGTGGATTATAGCACCATTTGGAGCGAAAATTTTGATGATTCTTTCTTTCTTAAAGGGATACGAGAGTGGCTAGAGGAGGGTAAGATAACCCATGACACCAGCCATGTTAGACCCTTAGACCCAGATAAACTACCGGAGAAAGAAGCCGAATTGGGTCATGCATTAGCCGAGGAGCTGAGACGTGGGAAAGCTATCATGGGGGTGTTTGATGAAGGTTGCATGGGAATGTACAACGCCATAATCGAGGATGAGTATCTGAATTCCTTAGGCGTGTACAAGGAGCGCCTCAGCCAGAGCGCCCTTGTAGCAAAGATGAGAACAGTTACAGATATTGAGGCACAGAATATACGAGACTGGTTGGACCTCAAAGGAATGACTTTCAACACCGGAACCGATGAAGCCACAGACCTAACTGATTCCCAGATACTGGAACAATGCAAGATGTATATTGCCGCCACAAGGATCGCATACGAGTTTGGTTGCGACTGTATAGGGCTTCAATATCAACAAGGACTCAAAGACATGGTGCCCGCCAGCGATCTTGCCGAGGGGTTGCTGAACTGCAGCGACCGACCACCAGTGCAACATGAGGAGACCGGTGAGATACTCTTTGGGGGGGAGTCCTTACCGCATTTTAACGAAGTTGATGAGGGCGCTGGACTGGATGCCTTTATTACAAAGAGGGTCTGGACTGCTATGGGGTATAATCCTGATACCACCCTTCATGATGTCAGGTGGGGAGACTGGTATAATGATGAATATGTCTGGGTTTTTCTCATTAGTGGAAGCGCCCCTCCTAGTCACTTCAAAGACGGTTACCTTGGAGCTAGCAGCGAGAGACAGCCTTCTATGTACTTTCCACTGGGTGGTGGAACCTTGAAAGGCGATAGCAAACCCGGAGAGATAGTCTGGAGCAGGATCTATTTAGACCCTGATGGCTTGAAGGTTGATATAGGCCGAGGAACTGTGGTTGATATTCCTCCAGAGGAGACCCAACGGAGATGGGAAGCTACCACCCCTGAGTGGCCCATCATGAGCGCGGTGCTTCATGGAATATCCCGAAACCAGTTTATGGCTAAACACAAAGCTAACCATATCCAAGTGGTCTACGCGCCATCAGCAGAGGATGCGGATAAAGCCCTAGCAGCCAAGGCAAGTATGTTACATGATCTGGGTTTTAAGGTGAATATCTGCGGGGATGTCGAGGTAGGTTAGTTTGCATGTCATAGCTGTTGATCTTGGAGCCAGTAATGGAAGGGTTATGAAATGCGCCTATAATGGTGGTTTCAACTTGGAGGAGGTTCACAGGTTTCCCAATGTGCCTCTTCAGAAAAAGTATCTCCACTGGAATATTCAGCAGATGTGGCGTAACACTATCAAGGGAATAGAGTGGGCAAGTGAAAATGCTCAGAGCATAGGCTTGGATTCATGGGGCGTGGACTTTGGCTTACTTGATGCTCAAGGAAACCTCTTGGAGGATCCCGTGCATTACAGAGATCCAAGAACCAAGGATATGATGAAATGGGTGTTCAACCGGATTCCTCGGCGTGAGATATTTGAGAAAACCGGTGTCCAGTTCCTAGAGTTGAATACTCTCTACCAGCTAGCTAGTCTATCAAGGCGTCGTAAACGGTTTCTGGGGAAAGCCGCGACATATCTAGGGGTCCCAGATTTATTCAACTACTGGTTGACTGGTGAGAAGCGGGCAGAGTATACTCATGCGACTACCACTCAGTGCTACAATCCATCAAACGGGTGCTGGGATGAAGATATCATGAGTGCTATAGATGTACCCGTTGATCTTTTTCCCTCTATCGTTTATCCTAGTGAGGTACTGGGCACGATTGGGGGTATCAATGTATCAATACCTTCATGTCATGACACTGGAAGCGCTGTAGTAACAGTTCCCAGTACCGATAATGTTTATTGTTACCTTAGCAGCGGCACATGGAGTCTGATGGGAACCGAGACCAAAAACCCAATAATAAACGACGAGGTTTATAAACAGAACTTCACCAACGAGGGAGGCGTCGAAGGTATGAATAGGCTTCTCAAGAACCTGCCTGGTCTATGGTTTGAGCAGGAGTTAATGCGTGAATGGACGAGTAAGGGGTCGCCTGTAAGACATGAGGATCTATATCAGTTGGCTTCAGGGGTTCAGGCTTTCAGATCAGTAATCAACCCGGCTGATGCTCGTTTCATCCCTCCTGGCGACATGACGCCGAGGATAGCTGAATACTGCAGGGATCATGGTGAACCTGTTCCCGTGAGTATGGGGGAGCATATTAGATGTGTCTATGATAGTCTTGCTTTAAGTTACCTGAAGTGTCTAGGGGAACTGGAGTCCCTCATGGGAGAGAGTTATCCTGTTATTCATGTTATTGGCGGTGGTTCTTTGAACCGTTTTTTAAACCAGCTTACGGCGGATATTACTCGGCGGAAATTAGTGGCGGGGCCAGTGGAGGCAGCGGCTTTAGGTAACTCTATTATGCAATACAGGTGCATTGGGTTACTTGACAGTATAGGTGAGGCCCGTAGGGTGCTGGGTGAGACACTGAACTTGGTTGAATATTACCCTGAATCTGGTTTGGAGTGGGAAAACGCCTATAGTCGATACCAGTCACTGATAACTCAATGAATATCGGAATAATATCAGATACCCATGATAACATGGACTATATCCGGAAAGCGATCCAACGCCTCAAAGAGGAACATGTTGGACTGGTTCTCCACGCAGGGGACTATATTGCGCCCTTCACTGCGAAACCGTACAGTAAACTGGGTATAAAAATGATCGGTGTATATGGTAATAACTGTGCCGAGACCGGTAAATTGGAGGAAGCCTACTCTGAGGTGGGATGTGAAATACGTGGCTACTTTGCTGAGGTTGAGACTGATGGGTTATCCCTTGCTTTGATGCATGGGCATAGAAAAAAAGATGTGGATAGAGCCTATAGTGGAGATTATGATGTAATAATCAGGGGACACACCCATAGATCATCCATCAGCAGGGAAAACAATGTTCTGGTGATTAATCCTGGTGAGGTCTGCGGATACGTCTCGGGGACCCACAGCGTAGCATTCCTTGAAACAGGTAAAAGATTCGCTTGGATAAGCGAACTGGATTAGCCTCTAACCCAGTCTCCGTAGACCGGATACTTACTGCAGATTATTTCTAGAAGATACGGTTTAGCTGTCTCGTTAGCTTTCAGGGCTCTCTTGATGGCTGATGCTACCTCGTCTGGTTCTTCTATTCTCTCAGCCTTGATGCCTAGTGCGTTCGCTACTTTGGCTGTACTCTGGGTCTCGCTGGGGGTTAGCTTGTAGGTGTATGGGCTGTGGCCTTCGCCCCAGAACCCGGGTCCGTAGCCCCCGAAGCCATCGTTGTTGATGTGTATTAGAGTTATACCCATCTCATACCGTACCAGATTCTCCCAGTTACCCATCTGGTAACCTACTCCAGCGTCACCGGTAACGCCGACAACCTGTCTATCAGGGTAAAGCAGTTTGGCTCCAAGGACCCCTGCTAGGCCATATCCTAGGGTTGTCACGTTTCCCCAGCCAAGAAACCCGTGAGGGATACGTGACTCATAGACGGTGCTTAACTGATCACGGGTGTTGCCTGATTCATGGGTGACGAAGCTGTTCTCCATATCTAGGACGTTCATTAGCTCAGCGTAGACCCTGTACGGGTTGACGGGAGTATCATCTGAAGACATTAATGGACCGTATTTGTCTTTTTTAACCCGTTTAGCGTCCATTATCTCTTTGATGAGTATTTCTCCATTTTTTGGTGTTCCCTGTTCCTCGTACTCGCTGATCAGCTGTCTTAGAACTAGTTTAGCATCTCCTAGGATCGCGTGATCCACGGCGTATTCCCTGTTAAGATCTTTGGGGTCGTTTGTTACCTGTATGATCTTCTTATTCAAGGCGTCTGGTATTACATGCATGAAGCCACTTGGCGTATAACCTACTCCTACTGTGAGTATTAGATCGGCTTTACGCATGAATCTTGTCGCAGGTTCTCCTCTCACACCGAGGCTTAATTCATGGTCCTCGGGGAAGACACTTTTAGCCTTCAACGTAGTTAATACAGGTAATTGAGCCAGTTCAGTGAATCTATGTAGCTCCTTGACAGCATCCGCGCTGAATACTCCTTGGCCCACCCATAGAAGAGGGTGTTCCGCTTTCCTCAATGCTTTAACCGCCTTCTCCACATCACCCTTATCTCCCATGCTTCTCCAACCCTTCACACAGGAATACGGATAATCGTCTACACTATACTCTCCTAGACCCCTAGGGATCTCCAGTAAGACTGGGCTGGGTCGTCCTGTTCTCAGCTCTGTGAAAGCCCTTCGCATGTACTCGGGTACACGTTCAGCCTTGTTGATGTATCCACTCCACTTGGTTACGCTTTTGAAACCTTCCAGAATATTGTATCTCTCACGCCCTAGGGCGTCTCTGGGTACCCCGTCTGTCAGACATAGTAGTGACACGGAGTCCTCGTAGGCTTCCGCTAACGCTCCGTAGGCCATCTGTGTGCCCGCGGCGTTTAGTCCCCCCATCACTGTGCATACTCCTAATTGTTTCCCGTTGCTTAGACGGCTTATAGCGTCTGCTACTGAGACCGCGTAGCGTTCATCTCTGACCATGAAGAGCTCTGGTGCTCCTTCTTCCCCGATGGCGTTGTTTATGTGGCTTGTGGGGAAGGTAATGACGTGTCTTATCCCCTCTTTTTCTAGTATGTTTACTAATCCATTAACTGCTTTAACCAATAGAACTCACTGTATGTCTCAAGGTTTATAGATGGAAAAAACTATCGAATACCTAGATTACCGTCTTGTAACAGAGGATAATATGTGAGAAAAATTTGTGAGGAACTTGGTCTACTTGTTTCAATAAAAGAGTTGTGATTACATCTCACGTAGCCTTTTGATGCGGTCCTCGATGGGTGGATGGGTGCTGTACAGTGAGTCTAAAGCCGATTTATTGGGGTCACTGATGAATAGGTGGCTAACTGACTCGCTTACCTTCATCTTACTCGTATTGCGTTTTGATATCTCTTCAAGGGCATCGGCCAAGCCATCAGGGTACCGTGTTAACTCAGCGGCTGACGCGTCTGCGAGGTATTCTCTTCTCCTGCTTACCGCTAACTGCACTATTCTGGTGGCTATGGGCGCGAAGATGGCTAATACGAAGCCGACAAGAACTAGTACTAGGCCGATGTTGCCGCTGTCCCGGTCTCTTCTCCTTCGTCCTCCCCACCAGTAGCTTCTGAGAATCATGTGGCTAAGTATACCGGCTAATCCAACTAGGACTGCCACTAGAGTCATGAACTGCACATCCCTGTTTTTGATGTGACTCATCTCGTGGGCGATAACGCCTTCCAGTTCGTCCCTGTCCAGTGTGTCTATGAGTCCCTGGGTTACGGCGATGCTTGCGTGCTCAGGGTCTTTACCTGTGGCGTAGGCGTTCAGTTCGTTGCTGGGCATCACGTATACGTCTGGTTTGGGTATTCCTGCGCCGATGGCCAGTGACTCAATTGTGTTGTTGAGGAATACGTATCGGGGGCCTTCGGCGGGTTTGGCGTTAGTAGAACTCAATACGACCCTATCGCCGTACTGGTAGCTGCTCCAGCTATAGATGAGGGTGATAATGACCCCCACGGGAACCATGATGTATACACTTGAAGGATCCCAGATGTAACTAATCGATACTATCAACGTGAAAAGAACAATGCTTACCATGATGGCTAGGATTATGCTATCCCGCTTGTTGCGGGCCTGCTCATCGTGGAAGCTTCGTCTCTCCATACTAGAACTCTACCTTGGGTACTTCTCTAGCTTCGTCGGGTACTTCTAGGAACTCGTGCTTGTCTCTGTCGCCTGCGAACCATACGCCGGGTATGGTGGTTATCAGGTTGTTAAAGTCCAGCACGGATTCATTGTAGTACTGACGTGCGTATGCTATCTTATTTTCGATTCCTTCTAGCTGCTCCTGTAGTAGCGTAAAGTTTTGACTAGCCTTCAGGTCTGGGTACGCCTCTGCTACCGCGAATAGTCTACCTAGGGCCTGTGATAGCGCAGCGTCGGCCTCTACCCTTGACTGCCTGCTTCCCTCGATCATTCCTGCTCGGGCTTCCGCGATCTTTTCGAAGATTTCTCTCTCATGAGTCGCGTAGCCTTTGACTGTGTTGACGAGGTTAGGTACTAGGTCGTATCTTTTCTGTAGCTGTACGTCTATCTGGGCCCAGGCTTCCTCTATTCTGTTTTCGAGGGTCCTGATCCTGTTATAGTAGCTGATGTATAATGCGACTAGGGCTCCACCGATTATGATTAATGCTCCAATTAGTGTCCATATCATTTAGTGTGATTCACCTATATTCATTGATTATTCACTGGTTATAAACAATATTCAGAATTATACCAAAATTCAGTCTAATTCAGGTTAATAAACGTAAATGTGGGGTTCTATATGTTTTTAAGTTTGAAGTAAACTATTTTTCGCTTCCTTTTCTTTGGCTCCAGTCTTAGCTCTTTGAGTTTACCGATCTCTCCTGTGCTTTTTACATGGGTTCCCATGCAGAAGGTCTCTGAGTGGTCGCCAATCTTCACCATTCTAATATCTTTGACGGTGTGGGGGATTTTCTCTAGGAAGCCTTGTTTTCGTTTGTCTCCCTCTACATCCAGTTCGTCCCTGTTGGTGTAATATATCTCGATGGGCACGTCTTCTTCTATTATTGTGTCGAATATCTTCCAGACCTGTTTCACTGTTTCTTGTGTTATTGGGCTTGGCTGGAAGTCTAGCTGGGTGAAGCTGCTGAATACTTTGGGTCCGCTTCTATGTGACTCGAATAGCCCGGTTAATAGGTGTTCGCCGCTGTGTAGTCTCATATACTCATAACGTGGCTCCCAGTCTATGACTCCGTGAACCTTGGCGCCCATTGATACATCTTTGTCTAGATAGTGGAAGACTTTGTCGCCTCTCTTCTTCACTTTAATAACCTTTACTTCTTCGCCGTCTACCATTAGTTTGCCTGTGTCGCTGGGTTGTCCGCCTCCTTCGGGGTAGAAGGCTGTCTGGCTGAGTACTGCGAATCTGGGGCCGGTCATGGTTATTTCTGCGTCGAATTCTTTGATGTAGCTATCATTTGTGTAAAGGAGTTTGCTGTCTACCATGATTGTTCATTGAAAACCGTGTGGGGTTTCTTATGAATCTTTCAGGTAGAGGGTTCTTTGACGAATATAATGAATATGGCGGTGGCTGCTACTCCCAAGGTGAAGCTCGTGTAGAAGGGGGTCATGGGGTTCACATAGTCGTAAAGGTATCCGCCTAGCCATGTGCCTGGTAGGCTGAGTAATCCGATTAATGTTCCCATTAGCCCCATTATTCTTCCTCTTCGGTCTGATGGGATTATGTCTGCTACTAGGGCCTGCCATGCTGGTCCACCCATTATACCCATGACTGTGCCACCGAAGCCTTCACCTATTGATCCTATTATTCTTGATAGGAGTATACCCCAGAATCCTGTGCTCAGGGGGAACCCCAGCATCATTAAGGGTTGGAGTACTCGACTTACTATTATCACCGGTTTTCTTCCTATTCTATCGCTGAGTAATCCGCTGGGCACTGTTAGTATTGTGCTTACTATGCTGGCTGCAGTGGTTATTGCTCCCCACTGGGTGGCTGTCATGGCGAGGTTTTCCTCTACGTAGATAAACATGAAGCCTTGTGCTGTTCTCACTGCGAGGCTGCTTAGGGCAGCTACTATTATCAGGGTCCAGACTGTTCTGGGTACGCTTTTCAGTACCTCGATGGAGCCAGTTAAGTCAAATCTCGAACTGGTGGATGATGTGTCAACAATGTAGGTGTCCTCTAGGTATCTCCAGCGTAGGAATACGTTCAGCCAGGCTACTATCAATGTTAATGCGATACAGAACCTTACCCCGGGTACGAAGCCTAATCGGTCTACTATCATTCCTCCTATGAGGGCTGTGAAAATCATGGGGGCCCACGTCATCATCCTATACACCCCGTAGCTTGCTGCTCTATTCTTCTGGGGCATGGATTCAGCTATCATGGCGTTTACTGCTGGCATCATCATACTACTAACCTGTGTTAGTACCATACCGGGTACAACCATGTACCATATCCTGAACGCGAGGTATATTACCGGACTCAGAGCTCTGAATACGCTGCTAAGAACGATAACCCTCTTTCTCCCCAGTTTATCCGCCAGTATCCCCCCGGGTAACTGGAGGATTAGTTGGCTGCTCTGCTCCAGCATGAATACAATTCCAAGCTGATACTTGGTGGCTCCTAGGGCTACGATGTATCTGCTCCAGTATGGCCACCAGAGGGTGGCGGTGAGCATGAATAGACTCTGGGTCAGGGTTATGACGAGAATGTTTCTGCTGCTGAAAATCTCCTTGATTATCTTTACTGTGTTCGCCATTGTTTATCCCTGGATATCCCAGCACATGGCGGTGAGGGTAAAAATGTTTCTAGGCTGGTGCTTTGTTTATTGATGGTTAATATGTTTTGTTGGGGTGCTTTACTTTTTTGTTATGTGAGCTAGAGACGTGTACATTAAAACATTGTATTTTTTCGTCTTTTTACTGGTCTAGATGTAGTGTTAAATTACAATTGATTTGTAGCGCTATGAGGCTGTAACACTCAAATAATCCGTATCAGGTTATGGTTTATGGCTCGGCCTGAGACTAAAACAAACTGTAGCTGGCTTCGGTTCATAGACTTTGCACGTGGACTGGTGGTTCTCTATGACTTCTGTAGACTGTATGCGGTTGTGGAAAGAAGAAACTCAGGATCAATATTGCAGTATATCTAGGAGTTATGAAAATGAGGTATAAACTCAGTCGAATAACATTTGTTATTATTCTAATAGCTACTTTAATGGTTACTGGCTTGAATGTTATCAGTGTCTCTGTTGTGAAAGCAGAGAAGCCCACTACAGAGGGATGCATTGGTTACTGGAACAGCACCCACGTTGGCAGGGGGTATTCCCTTTTGGTAGGAAAAGGTGTTGACTCAAATAAACCCAGTCTCTTTAGCTTGTTCAACCAGGTAATAGGGGGTCTTGTAATTCCCTATCCGGGTAAAAGTCTATCAAGCGAGGTAGATGATATCGAGTTACCCTTTGACATTAATACGTTGATCAATGTTGTCTTGATGATTATGATGACCGTTGGGTTCACCTTTACCTTCATGATGGAGGGGTTCCCAAACTTTGCCCATACAAGCTACGCCGTCATAGGTGCTATGGTGTCTTTTTATCTCACCCGGTTCGCTAATTTTAACCCTTATAGTACATGGCCTTTCGCCACCTTAGTGGGTGGGTTAATAGGTTTATTTTTGTACCTGGGTGTGGTTAATCCCATTAAACGACAGGGTGGCGCCAAAGAGGTAACTCTCACATTCACTTTTATCGTGATAGCTATGGTCTTACCCCAACTAGCTTATATCTTCAATTATTGGGCTCGTTATACAGGTGGATCCGCAGCTAGGGGTTATAATCTAAGTAGCTTTGACTTCAGTTATCGTGGTATACCTGGGATCGCCATCACTAGTACAGCAACCTGTATTCTGCTTGTGCTTTGGCTCAGACACTTCCTAACTCGTGATAAGACTGGCTTGAGCTTACGAGCCGTCGCAGAGAACGAGGATCTGGCGGCTACCATTGGTATTAACACGGGGCGGGCTCACTGCGTTAGCTGGTTTATCAGCGGAGCATTATCGGCTCTGGTCGGTAGTATTATGACGATATATCGTGGTGTAGGTATCTCAGGGCCCGAGGGTTTGATAATTAATGTAATGTCCGGCGCTATACTGGGTGGTGTATATAGTGTCTACGGTGCGATTATCGGTGGCTTATTCGTTGCACTGGCCCAGGATATGTTGAAGAAGTTTTTCTATATCTTCTTCGGGTTAGCAATAGAGCGATGGCAGGGTCTCCTTCCCATGCTTTTCCTTGCTACCACTTTGTCTCTTTTCCCCCACGGTTTACTGGGGTCGCAGGGGCTTAGTGTTGAGAAAATAAGAAGCGCCTACGATGATCTGATGAAAAGATTGAAGGCACTATTCCAGTAGGCATTGCATCATGGCTTTACCGAAGTTAGCTCTACAGGCATCGCAACGGATGCATGTCGTTTCCTTCTGACCCTTTTTCAGGCTCTTTACCAGGGCCGGCTCCCGGATGAATGGTCTGCTCATGCTCACCATGTCTGTTAGACCGTCCGCTACTGCTTTCTTCATGGTCTCAAGTGTCTTGAATCCACTCACCAGCGCCATGGGCGTGGGCTTGATGGCTTCCCTTATCTTAAATCCGTGGCCAGCGAAATCCAGCTCAGGGTAATCAGAGTGCTTAGCTCTTTCTCTAAGCTCCTCTTTGCTACCCCTTCCCCCGCCGCTTACCTCTATGAGATCGATTCCCTTTTCGGATAGTGTTTTGGCTACCTTTACTGCGTCCTCTACCGTGAAGCCCTCTGGGCTGAAGTCGTCACTGTTCATCTTGATGAGAACCGGGTTGTTTCCAAGTCGCCCCCTTACCTCATTATAGACCTCGTGGAGTAGTCTCATTCTTTTCTCCAGACTTCCTCCCCACTTGTCTTCGCGTTTATTAACTCTCCTGCTCAGAAACTGGCTGATCAAGTATCCATGCGCTCCGTGAATTTGGACTCCATCGAATTCAGCTTGTAATGCTCTTTCAGCGGCGTCCCCGAATCCCCTGATTATGGATTGTATCTCGTCTTCTGTCATCTTTCTGGCTGTCCAGTCTGCCTCATTGTACTTGCTGGGGCCTGCTCTGTCTGGTTGATGGACGACGCCGGCGTGGTTTAGCTGAGCCACTATGTGACCACCATGTTTGTGGACTGTTTCTGTTAGCTTCTTGAGCATTGGTATATGCTTATCATGGCTTATCCCAGCCATGCCTGGGTGGGCTTTACCTTTGTCCAGTACATACAGGTGGCCTTTCACGATGAGCCCCGTTTCTCCTTTGCTCATGCGCTCATAGTGCTTGATGATGGTGTTGTTGATTATTCCATCTTCGTCAGCGTAGGCACTTGTTGTGGCGCTTCTCATGAATCGGTTGCGTACAAGTAGGTCCCTGATCTGGTAGGGTTCGAATAATGTACTCATACTCAGATGAGTTATACGAGGATTAATAATTGTAAGTATTTTAACTATAGGGAACAAAGTTTACTTGATAAGCTTGAAACTGGAACAAGGAGAGCAGAAATACTTCTTCAAAGCCGGGGACCAGTGGTGTTACCTGTGGACCCCGGAGGAGTTCAAACCCTCTACCCCTGCCCCTGTTGTGATACATCATCATGGAGCAGGCGGGTATGTGAGGGAAAACGAGGCGGATTGGCTTGATACGGAGTTAAAAGCTGATTATTTACGAGCGGTTATGAGTGAATCAGGTGCAGTGATCGCTGGCTCTCATGCCTGTGGTGATCACTGGGGTAATAGTTGTGCTGTTGAGGCCAATGCTGATCTTCTGGTTTTTCTTGATGATTTGATGGGTCTGGATACTGGGCGACTGGGTTTAATGGGTGGAGGCTTAGGGGGTGCTCTTGTCTGGAACTCGGTGTTGGGTCCTTTCGCTGGAAGGGTGAGGGCTGTGGCGGTAATGCAGGCCGTAGCGAACTTATCCGCTGTTATCAGGGAGAAAAAGTTCAAAGCACCCTGTTTGAAGGCGCATGATATACCCGAGGACACCGATGATAAGAAAGCCATCAACCTGATAATGGACCATGATCCCATGACTAAGCTAAAAACCCTAGAGAAAGGAACCAAGCTACCTTTTACAGCCATATACCATGGCTCCCGGGATGATAATATACCCGCGGAGACCAATGCAATACCCTTGGCCAAGGCTTTACGTGAGGCGGGTGGTTCTGTAAACTTGGAGTTATTTGAGGGTGTGAAGCATAATACATATGCTATGGGGGCGCCTATGGAGAAGCGATTGAGAAACTTTTTCTCTATTTTATAACTCTTATCTTATTTATAGTATAAACACACAGTATTACACTAATGTCATCTAGAATCTTAGTTATTGGTGGTGTAGCCACTGGTCCCAAGGCGGCTGCTAGGCTTAGGAGGCTGAATCCGGATGCGGAGATCACTGTTGTTGAACGTCAGGAGCTAATCAGTTACGCTGGGTGTGGTATGCCCTACTATATTGAGGATATAATAAAGAATTATGGGGATCTTTTGGGTGGAGACATCATTCGGGATACCGAGTATTTTAAGCATCAGAAAGGCTTCACCGTGCTGGACAGGACCGAGGCCAAGAAGATAAACCGGGATAAGAAAACTGTTACCGTAGAGGATCTGCGTACAGGTGAGATTGAGGAGCTCTCTTATGATAAACTGGTGCTGGCCACCGGCGCTAGTCCCTTTGTGCCGCGGATGGAGGGGACAGACCTCAACGGTGTTTATAGATTGTATAATCCTCAGCAGGCGAAGGCCATAAAGAAACACGTGGAGAAGGATTGCGGTAAAGTTGTGGTTGTTGGAGGTGGTCTCATTGGCATCGAGACCTGTGGGGCTTTTGTGGCTCAGTCATGTAAGACTACTGTTGTGGAGATGATGCCTACACTGGTGCCTAACTTGTTGGATGCGGAAATGTCGTTGCTCTTGGAAAACTATCTGAGATCCAGGGGGGTGAATGTGGTGAAAGGCAGCCCGGTGGCCATGATCACAGGTGATGGTGAGGGGAGTGTTGCTGGTGTTGAGACCGCAGACGGTAGGGTTGTAGAGGCTGATCTAGTGATAATCGCCATAGGGGTAAGACCTAACACGGAGCTGGCTGTTGAAGCAGGGCTGGAATTAGGTCCTACCCGTGCCATAGCCGTGGATGAGTATCTCCGCACCAGTGATCCTGATATCTACGCTGGCGGCGATTGCGTTGAATGTACGCATATATTGACAGGTGAGAAGGTCTACGCTCCATTGGGAAGTACAGCCAACAAACATGGAAGGGTTATCGGGGATAACATCGCTGGCTTTGAGACAAAGTTCCCCGGTGTATGTGGTACGGCTGTCTTCAGGGTTCTGGACTGGAACTGTGGAACCACTGGTTTAACGGAGGAAAAGGCGAGGAGCTTGGGCTATGATGTGGTCACGGTGATAACACCACGCTATGACTTCGCTAGCTATATTCCTGGGTCTGAGTACACTATCATAAAGTTAATCGCTGATAGGGGCTCCTGTAAGGTTCTCGGGTGTCAGGTGGTGGGTCCGGGTGAGGGGATAAAACGCATAGATGTAATCGCAACTGCTCTCAAATTCGGTTCAAACCTGAAGGGGGTGGCTGATATTGATTTGGGGTATGCTCCTGCTTATAGTACCGCCATTGACGCCATCGCTCACGCGGCTAACGTGGCCCGTAACAAGGTACAGGGAATAGCTCACGGTGTTACTCCCACAGAGTTGAAGGAGAAGCTGGATAGCGGCGAGGATTTTGTATTGCTGGATATCAGGCGCCGAGAGGAGTATAGGGAGTATAGTTTCAAGGATCCCCGTACCGTGAATATACCACTAGATGAACTAGAGGAGAGACTTGATGAGTTACCGGGTGACAGGGAGGTTATCCCCTTCTGCGTCATAGGGGTGAGGGCTTATATCGCTGAGCGGAGGCTGCGGGCATTGGGTTATGAGAATGTCAGGTTCCTTGATGGATGCCTCACGGCTTGGCCTTTCCCTGATTACCTCAAGTAACTAGTTTGTTTCTTATTTTTTCAGCGATCTCTTCATAGTATTCTTTTTTCCGTTTCTTGGTTCTTTGTGGTGGGCTGAATAACCGTTTTCCATTCTTGGTGGGTCGGGGTATGATGTGGATGTGTACGTGGGGTATTATCTGCCCAGCGTTGGGGCCATTGTTTATGGCGATGTTGCTGTCACTTGTGTCCATGGCGCGTTGTATAGCTGGCACTATCTCTACTAGGCTCTTCATGAGGACTTCAGCTGACCTCGGTGATAGATCTTCTATGTACTGGGTGTGCTCCCGGGGGATGAGTAAGGTGTGGCCGTCCTCCACCGGGTTCTTGTCTAGGAATGCCAGTGTGTGCTCATCCTCGTATACCTTGTAGCTGGGTATCTCATCGTCAAGTATCCTGCAGAATATGCAGCTCATGTTTATTCATCCGGTCTCTTGGCTTTTAACGCGTTATGTGGGCATAGCTCGACGCAGCAGAAGCACTGTATGCATTCCTCCATGTTGAAGATGGGGGTATCCTGTAATGTTATGGCCCCGGCTGGGCATATCTTCTCGCAGACGCCGCAGGCTTTACAGAGGTCTTCATCGCAGTGAATGGACATACGTATCTTGACAAAGGTCTCACCGTCGCTGTGGATCTGGGGCTTCTTGAAGACTCTTGTAACTTTTTCAATTGGTTCACCGAGTATCTGGATGTCTTCCAGGCTGGATGGGCCGATGCCTCTCGCTCTGGCTAGGTGGTTGGTGCCCACTTCCTTCTGGGGGTCCCACCCCATTAACGCTGATGCCACTAGGTCTACTGCCACCGCGTCTTCTCCGGCTATTATGAGGCTCATGAGTACTGGTGTGCCTCCTCCCGGCCCTTCTCCCTCCATGGCAATGTGTGCGTCCACTATGTTGAGTCTTATCTGGGGCTTGATAGCCTGGTAGAGGTCTAGTAGGAGGTGGCTGAAGGCTTGGGGGTCGTTGCCTACGCTGACGTGGTGGTGGGCTTTGATGCCTCCCTGCTGGAGGCCGAAGAGGTTTTTCACCGCACACGTGAGGGTGGTTAATGCGTGGGTCTTGAGTTTGGGGATGTTGATTACCGGGTGCTTGGTGGCTGTCTCTGGGAAATGGAAGGTGCTCTGTATTTCTCCGTTGGTTCTTCGCCCCACAGGGTGGTCTCGGTCCAGTACCCTGACTTCTATTCCTGCTTCGCCACAGATCTCTTCCACGTTATGTGCCTCGTATACCCTCTCGGGTCTCGCGTAGCTCGCGGTGGCTGGGCACTCACCCAGTATTATGCTGTTGCCCTGGTTTTTGAGCATCTCCGCTATCTTGATTACTATTCGGAGGTCTGTTGTGCATCCTGTCTCAGGTGGCTTGGTGTTGAAGAGATTGGGTTTGAGTAAGACTGTCTCACCGGGGGTTATGAACTGGTTTATACCCCCGAGGAGGTTTATGGCCCGTTTAACTGCGTTCTCTATGCCTTGGTTTGTCTTTGTGATCGCTACGCGGGTCTTCATAAATATATTTCTGAAGTGGTTTTTGATAAGGTTAGACTATTTGGGGCTTTATTTTAGCAGGTTTTGTCTGTGGCTGGGTCTTGAGTATGTCCCTCATGTTTACTGTGCCCACTAGTTCCTTGTCTACCACGGGTAAGGTGTATTGGTCTGTCTCGGTCATGATGGTTAAAGCGTCTTCCAGACTGGTGTTGGGTCTAGCCAGTATGACGTTGGGATTGGTTATCTCCCCTATCGGTATCTGGTTTGGTCTGAAGCCTTCCGTATATGTGTACCGTAAAACGTTTTGGAGATCTACCGTTCCCTTGATCTCATCCTCATCCAGTACTATGATGGCTTCGTGTCCGCTCTGTATCATACTTCGCACCGCCTTCGTGACGCTGGTCTCGGCGTCCACAACAGGGGGCTTGTCCTTCATGGCGTGTCTTACTTTGAGTATCATAGCCTCACCTCAAAGTCCATCTCCTGAAAGAGTTCCTTGTACCTGTTTCTGATGGTTACCTCGGTTATCTGGGCTGTCTTGGCTATGTCGCCCTGGGTTCTGTCTTCCATACCCAGTTTGCATGCTATGTACAGGCTGGCTGCGGTGATGCCCTCGGGGGCTCTGCCGATGGTGAGCTTTTTCTCCGCGGCTTCTTCCATGATTTTTTGGCACAGTTGCTCAGTTTTCCCGCTGAGCCGTAGCTGGTTTACATATTTTGCGATGAGGTTATCCTTGTCTACTTGAGGTACCTCTGGGTCCAGTTGCTTGTAGAGGTGACGGTAGTTGCGTGCAGCTTCTTTACGGGTTATGGTTGCTGCTTTGGCTACGTCTTCCAGGCTTCTTATTACGTGACATTGCCTGCAGGCCATGTAGAGGGATGATGCTACCACGGATTGAATGGTGCGCCCCCTGATTAGGCCGTTTTTAACGGCTCTGCGGTAGATCACGGCGGCTGTCTTACTCACGTTATCGGGGAGATTGAGCTCATCGGAGATTCTGGTCATCTCGCTGAGGGCCTGGGTGAGGTTTCTTTGAACGCTATCGTTGGCTGATGTTCGCCGCTGCCATTTTCTGAGCCTGTATTGGCGTTTCTGCTCGTCCTGAGTGAGGCGTCTGCCTGTTGCGTCTTGGCTCTTCCAGCTTATGGTGGTGCTGAGACCCTTGTCGTGGATTAGGGGTGTGAGGGGTGCTCCCACTCTGGTGAGGTTTCGGCTCTGCTCTAGGTTGAATGCTCTCCACTCGGGGCCCCGGTCGAGGGGTATATCGTTTAGGACTGTGCCGCAGTTTCTGCAGATCTGTTCTCCTGTGGCTGTGTCTGTGATTATGTCTGAGTTGCCGCATTCGCATTGGAGTTTTAGAGCCATTTTATCCCCTTTTATTATGTTTTCTGGTTCTATGGTTATTATTCACTTGTATGTGGTGGTTGGCTACACTTCTTGTGTTGTGCGGTGGGTGAACTGGGTTGGTTTTGCCGTGTTTTTGATTATTATTTATAACATATTATTGGGTATGAGTGGTAGAAAATGAGTGACCCTGAGCCGATTGATGAATTAACCGATAAACTTGGTATTGATGATACTGATACGCGGCGGGAGGCCCGTTGGGAGCTGGTGGATAGGGGGGAGAATGCGGTAGAACCCTTGATAGAGGAGCTTGAAGCCGACGATCTTAAGACCAAGAAGGATGCGGCGTGGGTCTTGGGTAAGGTGGAGGATCCTCGTGCCATTGAGCCCTTGGTGGAGTTGTTCGGGGATGACTCGGTGTCTGTGCGTAAGAAGGCTGCCCGTGCTTTACTGAAGATAGGTGAGGAGGCGTTGCCGGCAATGGTTGAGCAGGCTCGTAGTGGTGATCCCCGGCGCCAGAAAATCGCTCTCTGGTTTTTACCTGATTTTGAGGATGATAGTATCGGTGATGTTCTCTTTGAGGCATTGGACTCGGAGGATCCCTTGGTTCGCAGGAACGCTGTCCGGGCGATTGGGCTGCTGGATGTGGATGACGCAGTGGATCATCTCCTGGATGCCATTAAGGATGATGACTGGAGGGTACGCCAGTGGGCAGCTTACTCCCTTGGTTTGATTAGCCGTAAGACTGGGGCTACACGTGCTTTGCTCAGGGCTGTGAATGATGAATCAGTGCATGTCCAGTACGCTGCTATCGTGGCGCTGGGGGATAATGGGCGTAAGAGCGCGTTGAGCAGGTTGTTCACCAAGCTGCGTGGAGACGATATGATACTCAAGGTGGCTGCAGTCAAGGCGCTGGGTAATATTGGTTCACGTAAAGCGGTGAAGCCTTTAATCGAGTTGTATGAGTCGGGTGATGATTATATCAGGAGCGAGGTGGTGATGGCTCTTGGGCGTATCGGTGGGGCGAGGGAGATCTATGATATCTTGGTTGATGCCGCAGAGAGTGAGGGGGTTCATGATGCGGCTATTCATGCTTTGGGGTTGCTGGATACTAAGCGGGCTAGGAAGCTTATCGAGAAGTTTGATGAGTGATAGACTGGGAAGGAAGTTGGGTGACTTCTATGGATGGTTTCCCAGTCTATCACCTTGTAGTGACCGGCATTTTATATAAATCTTAGAAGTTTTGAGCAAGACTAATACTTATCTATTGTACTGGTATACTTAGGTGGGTTGTTGTCTTCTTTTGAGGTGGAGCAGAGTTTTAGAAACATTGTCAGGTTTTACAGCACAGAGCTGTATATGATATCTGACGGGTATAAGGCTTCACGGTTTTTTAGTGATCCTCAGCGGCGTAAACTCAGGAAGATCGGTGTGCTGGAGAAGGTTTATGTTCCCCGTGGATGCAGGCTGCGGCTCAGTGATAAGGCTAAGAGTGTGCTCTCAGGTATCGGTAGCATGCCTGATGGTAGAATCTAGTTATTCAAATATAATAAAATGGGTAAAAAGTGGTGTTTAGTCGTTCTGGTCTAGTAGTTGCTCTGTTGAGAATTCGCCGCTCCACTCGAAGCCAGTTGTGTTTTCTGCGTCGATTAAGAAGTTGGGTTCCGCTGGTGTGGGGCTTCGTATGGTGATGGTCCAGCTGTCTCCTGTGTACTTCATAACTGCTTCTTTCACGTTGATCTCTGGTGTGATATCTGTGGCTGTCCACTCTGTTGTGGTCAGGTTCTCTGCCTCGGGGTAGTTCTCACTTAGATGGTTTATTGTGATTTCTAGTATTTTCTCTGGTGGTAGTTGTTCACGGACCTCGACGGGTACTTGGTGTAGTTCATCCCATGTCTCATCGATTACTGCGCTGATTACTTGGTTGTCCTCTACTGTGATTATTGCCATGTGGGGTGTGAGTACCTGTGCTAGCATCAAGCCGGTTCTGTCACCGTAACCCGGGTGTCTGCACTCAAATCCAATGAATAATATGTATCTCTTGCTTTCACCTGTGGCTGTGTCTAGTGTGGGCATGGATATTGTTGCCTCGGTTCTTGACGCGTTTAATATCAAGGATTCTTCTACACCGTCGTAGCTGAATGTGGGTGCGGCTCTGAGCCATTCTAGGGCTGTCTCATGTGTCTCTTCTACTTCTGTGGTGTTGGATTGGAATTCCTCTGTTAGTTCATTGTATTTTCCATCGTTAATGGCTGAGATGATTTCCCCATCTCTTATCTTGATAACCAGTGTGTGGTTGGTTAGTACCTGTAACAGCATCTGGTCTTCCCTGTCACCGTATCCGCTGTGGCGGCTGGTGTATGTGTAGGTGACTGTCCAGATATCCACGTTTTGTTCCACCTCTACCAGCTCTATTGAGCCGGGTATGCCGTCGTAGCTGTAGGTGGGGGACTCCATCAGGAAATCGGTGGCCAGCTGTACCGCGTGGTCTTCGCTGAAAGCGGTGGCGTTTACTCCGTTCATGTATGTTATTGCTGGGACTAGGCTGAGCAGTGCAACTGCTATGATTGTTATCGTTGATCTCTTCATCTGTGTTCGGGGTATAGAATGTGGTGTCTATTATATTCCCAAGGATTAGAACAGGTGTTCGATGCAGTAGAACAGTGATTAAATGGAAAAAGTGCTCAAATGTTCTCGCGTTGAGATTAAGTTTTTATCCGCGCCAAAGCCCGTATAATCTTTGAAGCCCATCTCAGTGCTCTGCGTCTCCATCTCATAAGCTTCTTGGATGTGGAGGCGCTCCCATTTGAGCAGTTAGTGTTGCTAAGTACTTTTAATAAATCTTAGGGGTGGAAGATTTGATATGCTCTGAATTGTTTAGTATTTGTATGTTTGAATTAGTTTCACAGGAGTTTCTTAAGGATCCCACGACTTCTTTTCTCGTCGGTTTGATATTGTTCTCTGTCCTTGGTTGGGGTGTACGGACTTATCTGGCTTCACGTAAAGAAGAGTAAGACGCCACCGGTTTGAGGTGGAGTACTGGTCGAGTGTTTTTCTTTATAATATGGATGTGTTAGGTTTTTAGCGGGTTAAGCTGGGCAGTATTCTCTGTCTTTGACCACGAGTACGGGTACGGTGCAGCTGTCTACTATTTGTTTGGCGACGCTGCCCAGCACCCAGCTGAGTACTCTTCCCTGTCCCCGGTGCCCTATGACTATGAGGTCTGTGTCCTGACTGGCTTCCTTTATAATGGTGGCTGGTCTCCCTATTTCTATCTCGGCATAGATTTTTAGGCCCGGGTATTCCTCGTTGAGTCGTTCCATGTGTTCCCGGTGTATCTTCTCGTAGTTTTCTTCCTGTATTTCCATGTGTTTGGCGTGGTAGGCTTGGGCTGAGCCGGCTGCGTATAGTTTGGGCAGGGGTTCTACGGCGCTTACTATCTTGAGATCGGCGTTGTTCTGGTCCGCTAGGTGGGCGGCGTAGTCCAGTGCCTGTATGCTAACATCGCTGCCGTCTACTGCGGCTAGTATCTTTTTGAACATGGGTTAATGTGGGTGTGGTGGTTTTTAAACGGTTATTCCGGGGCCATTTCCTCGTCTTTTACTATGAGGACTGGTATCCGGCTTGTGTCTACTATTTGTTTGGCGACGCTGCCCAGCACCCAGCTGAGTACTCCTCCGCGGCCCCTGTGTCCCATTATGATGAGGTCTTTATTTTTTCTCTGCTCTTGGATGACTGTTGCTGCTCTGCCGTCTATTACCTTTGCCGTGATCTCTAGATCTGGGTGTTTTTCCCGTAGCTTGGTTATCTGTGTTTCTTGGATTTCTTTAAGACTCTCGTGGAGGTCTTGCTGGTAATTGCCCATGTAGGCGGGGGCTCCTCTTCCGGCTTGGGCGGCTAGGGGTGGTAGGGGTTCGGCTGCGCTGATGATGTGTAGTTTGGCGTTGTTCTGGTCCGCTAGTTTGGCTGCTAGTTTTAATGCTTTTAGGCTTGTGTCGCTGCCGTCTATTGGTGCGAGTATGTTATTGAACATGGTTATTTGTGTGGGGTCATTATATTTACAGCTTAGCACTTGTTTATTGGTTTGTTTAGTTACATGGATTTATTGAGGTGATTGCTGATTGGGTTTGCGTCTTTTCTTATTTTAGGCTATGATTTTCGTATCTGTTTCTCGGATGTTCTGTGTAACCGGGTTTTCTTGGTTGAGGATATGTTAACCTGAGGTTTATTTCAATTACGAATAAATGTGTGCACTGGCTCTTTAATAAAGAATACAATATTCATAGAATGTTTACTGTGTTTTGATTCGTTGAGCTGGTTTTTGTTTGAAGAGGCTTTTTCTATACTTGGCTCTTCGTTGATGGAGTTCTTTGAATAGTACATCGTACTCCTGTTTGAGTAGCAGATAGGTTTTCAGATATTCCTGTGCCTGAGGGCTGTTTTTGCGTATCTTTTCTACGCGTCCCATGTTCTCGGGGTCTTCTACTTCTATGAGGCTTATTCCGGGGCTGTCTTGGAGGTCTTTGGTGTATTGCTGTATTTTTCTGTACCGTGGGCTGTTGCTGACTTTTTTTATCTGGTCTTCGATCTGCATGATCTGGGATAAGGCGTATGCCCTTGTAGAAGCCATAATATTAGTATGGAGTGTGGGTTAATGAACTTATGTTATTTTTCCCTTGTTTTCTCGGTGTTCTTGTATTATTTCCTGTATTATCTCGGCGTCCTTGGGGTCTTCTATGAGGTTTTCGAATTCTCTTATCTCTCCGAGTTTGAAGCCTGAGTATGCGGCTAGGATCCATCCTATTATCATTATTGTGTACCATATGTCGCGGGCGACCCAGAGGTTGGTTGTCCAGAGGAAGAATGGGAACTCAAAGGTTAATCTTTTCTGTATCCCCCAGATGAATATGATCTCTAGCTGATACAGGCTTGCTAGGATGAGTATTCCGCTGAGTATTATTCCGATTATGGATTTCGCGTAGTATTTGCGTATTATCTCTTGTCCTCGGTTTATTTCCATCTGTCTCTTGTTTGTATAGTGTTTATAATTAATAAACGATGGTGACGCGGCGTGTTCAGGGTTTTTGTAGTGTTGGTTGGTGTATGCTCGTATGAGATCCACTGAGGGTTACATGTAAGAAAACTGGTTGTTTGATTCATTGTCGAGTGTCATTAAGAGAATGGGGTTATTGTATTTTGCAGTATTCCTGGTGTTTTACTACGAGTACCGGGGCTGTACAGCTATTGACTACTTGTTGACTCACTGAGCCCAGCATCCATGTGAGTAAGCCTCCTGTGCCTCTGTTTCCAACTACGATTAGGTCGCTGCCTCTGGCTTTGGCTGCCTCTGTGATGGTTTTAGCTGGTTTGCCTTCCATGACGATGGGCACTGTTTTGAGGTCTGGGTGACGGTGTTTGATGTCTTGGTCTGTTTTTTTGAGCATTTGTTTGTAGCTATTTCTTAGATCGTCTTGGTACTGGGGTAGGTAGGTTGGTAGGGCGTCTTCTGTTAGCATGGGTGGTGGGTAGGGGGCTACTGTCAGGATGGTGAGCTCGGCTCCGTCATCTACGGCTATCTGAGCCGCTACTTCAAGAGCGTGCAGACTGGGATCAGATCCATCAATAGCCACTAAAATCTTCTTAAACATACAAACACAATAGACATGGTAGTATATAATTATAAATTAGATTTAATCTTCGAGTATTTCCGGTACTTTTTCTTGTATGTTGGGCATCATAAAATCCAAGAAGTATTCTAGTTCTTTTTCCTCTAGTCTTCTATTACGATCAATGTCATATCTCGAATCCAAATTATAGACTCTAGCATTAAACTAATCCCAATTATTCTCCTCAAAGATAGTCTCATCCTCCAGATTCACCACAGACATGGTACAGGTTCATATTCATAAGCGTCATCATTGATCTTGACTTTGAGTTCAGCGACCTCGATGAAAGCTACATTACTCTTATGCCAGCCGAATACCCAGTCGTCACGATAATAAAAGAATAGTTCATTAGAATCTAAAAAACACTAGAACACCGATGGAACAATGGTTTCACCACGTTCCAGCATGTTCTTAATTAAAGATACATATCAACCCATTCATGCGAAACAATGAATATAAACAACAAGACACTAGCGACACTAATCTCAGCTCTACTAATCACATCAACACTAGCACTAACAGCCTCAGCCGAAACCCAGGACTATATGGCTCAGCTGACCACAACAAACGACGGCACAGCCACATACCTAAACCACACAGTACACGGCCCAGTAATACACCTCAACGCATCAGGCGTTGCAGACACAGACCCCAACAAGGGAACAATCATAATCACACTACCTGAGAACACCACCCTCGGAGACATAGAATCCCTCAAATGGAGTGTCTACACCCTCACCGGATATCCACCACACGCCGACCTAAAACTAGACCTCGACGATGATGGATCCATAGATGAGACACTGGTTTTCGAGTACGCGTACCAGCCATACACTGGACCCGACTACCTGTACAATGGAACACCAGGAACCCCATATGGACACTATGACCCCTCAGCGCAGGGCTCATTCTACAACCCCCAATATGAGACTTGGGTAAACACATTCCAGAACTCCACCACGGAGAACGAGACAGGCATTATAACCGGCGCATCAGTCGCATGGCAAGCCTCAGACCTACCAGGCCCATACACGGGAGGCTACTTCGGAACCCTCGATGAGTTCAAAGCAGGCAACGTAACTATAATAGGAGATACAACTCCTTCACCGGTAAACGCCTCAGCTGAAGTCCTAGAGATAAGAATCGAGGTAGACAACTGGATAGGCGCATCAGAGGCATACGTTAAGGACATAGATTTAAACGACGAGACCATAATCGAGCCAAGCACCCCAAACCTAGCAATACTCGAACCATCCAAGACAAGCTACCACGTAGGAAACGTACCCCTAGAGATAGAAGTATGGGCCGTATTCGGAATCGACGCAGTAACATACAACATCGAGGATAGCAATGGAACCTGGATATACTCCAGTAATCAGACCTACACCGAGGCCATCAACATAACCGGACTAGACCCAGACCTTTACACCCTCCACGTCTGGGCGTCCAACAATCTGGGTATAATGACATCAGCTACAACAGAATTCACGGTATACGAGACCCAGCTAACGGTACAAGTCTCCCCCGAGACCCTAAACCTAAGCAGCAACGGCAACTGGATCACAGTAAAAATCCAGCTACCAGAAGGCAGACACGCCAATGGATACAACATCAGCAAAATACGCCTAACGGTAAACGGCGAATCTTTCAGCCCTGTATGGGGCAAGAACGAAGGAGAATCCGTGATGCTCAAATTCGACAGAGCCGAAATACAAGACACACTGGATGAAGGCGAGTACACCGTCACGATAACCGGAGAGACCCCTGAAGGAGACTCCTTTGAGGAGACAGATATTCTCAAGGTCATCAACCCGGGAAAAGGTAAGATAAAAGCTGCACAAAAAAGCAGCCGCAATGGACGTGGCCCAAATAACCAGGACCACATACCACCTGGTCACCAGGATAATCCCGGTAAAGGACGGAACAAGGGAAAGGGTAAGGGCAGAGGCAACCAATAACCATCTCATCCCTTTTATTTTTCAAACATTTATCTAGACATCACACCAGACACCTTCATTCTAGCACCGTAGCTCTTAAAAAACCAAAAAATGAACTCAAAAACGCCCTGGAAAGACGTACCCAAACAACTCAATATATGCCCCAACCAAGACCTTGACAAGCACTAACCAAACCCGACCAACTCAAGAAACCAGAAAAGTATACACCAGCCGTCACCCCGGGGTTTAAAAACAGCCCCCCGCATATACCCCCACTCTAACACAGAGCTCTACAGACGGAGGTGCAAAAATGAAAGGAACAGTAAAAAAATGGCTTGACTTCAAAGGCTTCGGATTCATAAAAGTAGAAGACCAGGACGACGATGTATTCGTACATCACAGTAGCTTGGCGAACACTTCATATCTAAAGAAAGGCCAAGAAGTTGAGTTTGAGATCGAGGAATCCCACAAAGGACCTCGCGCAGTAGACGTAAAGATACTCTACTAAACTCACCCACATAATTATAACAATAACAAACTAATTACCATAAATTATCCATAACAAAATATACATAGAAAACAACACCCTTTATTAGTCATCAAACCATTATATACATTGCTCTTACCTGAGAGCGTTATTAAAAATGGAAACTGAATACGGATCAGAGTGGCAATCATACACTGTAGAAATAATGAAGACACTCCACGGATACGAGAACCCCAGTTACAACCCAGAAACAGAGAGCTTGGACCTAGAGACAATGGAAAACAACCAGAAAAAAGTACTACGAGTAATGATGGACGAGGACGAGGAATCAAGCCCCATCTACATCAAGACACTGGAAGCCACCCTCGAAGAAATCGAGGAAACTGATATAGACCAGTGCCTACTGCTGGGAAAACGAATCACCAGCGCAAGCAGAAGACTTGTAAAAGAAACCCCACAGCTAGACTACCTAACACCCGACGTTTCACCCCACTACAGAGTCAGCGAACTCGTATACACGATACAGAGCAAAACCCTGGATCTATGTAAACAAAAATGCGGAAAAATCCCCCAGGGAAAAGACGACTGCAAGGGAATCGTAAACGGGGAATACCGGTGCCAGGTAAGAAAACTCAGCGATGACGCAACCTTCCACGCAGAGATGAAATGGGGCAGCGTACTCAAAGAAGACGTTAAAGCCCTCATAGAGCTAGAGGAACAAATACAAGAAGAACTGGAAGCCGAAAAAGCCCTGGAAGGCAAGGAAACTCCTGAACTCCCCCCTCAATAAAACACCCTATCCATATCATAGAACCCATTCTAACCCTACACTTCTTGAAACCGGTTTAATAACAGTGAACCCTAACATAGAACCATGACAATTGTACCAGAAGGAGAATTCAAGGTAACCACAACACCCACCATACCCGGATACCGCGTCACCCACGTGTACGGTATAGTAAGCGGGCTTAGCCCAAGAACCAGAGGCGTAGGCGGAGTACTAAAAGGAGCCCTCCAGAGCATAGGAGGCGGCGAAATAACCGCATTCACAACCGAGATAGAGAAAGCAAGAACCGACGCAGTAGCCCGAGCAATACAAAAAGCACGCAACATGGGCGCCAACGCCCTCATAGGACTAGACCTGGAGACCAGCGACCTGGGAGAAAGCTACATAACTCTAGTATCAGCAACAGGCACAGCAGTAACAATAGAAAAAGAAGAATAAACTACCAGTCATCACGCCGGGGCTTATCATCTCGATCCCCGAGATCAACTTTCACAAAAAGATTCACTGTTCCACAAAGACCCTTTTTCTCGTCCCGTGTAATACGTTCACTCTTCAAGACCCTACAGGCACCCATAAAAAATCCTCAACCGGTTACAGATTTAAGAAATATGAACCCAGAATACCTATCAACTCTAAACGTAGCAATCAAGCTCAGCGATATACTCTGGAACCCACATGTTCCACATCTCCTCAAATCCACAGCACTCGATCTCCCGGTCAATCTCATGCATTATACGATCTAATGTCCTAAGACAGACAAAAACATCCTCCCCGGAATTAGGCTGATTAAGAAACTGACATTCAAGGCAACACACAGGAGCCTCATAGGGAAAAACACTGGAAAATACTCTATTAACCATGAATCATTACACGACTAAAAACGATAAAGAGATGCGTGTGCGTCAAGAGCACAAAAACAAGGTGACAATGAAAACCTACACACAAGCAACTTAAACACAGAAAATGTGATAAAGAAAACACTAACTCTTAACCCCTCTGTTTATACTAAAAACAAGAAAACGATTTAAGAACAATTCTCAATTACAAACTGGAAAAGAATTGGATCAGAGAAAACAGATCGTGGAAGTCTTGAGAAAAAACGGCTACAAGGCAACATCCCAGCGAATAGCCGTCGCTCAAACAGTCCTGAGAAGCCATGAACACCCATCAGCAGAAGACATCCACGAAGAAGTACTAAGAATACACCCCACAGTCAGCCTTTCCACCGTATACAATACTCTCCACCTATTGAAAGACATAACATTCCTACGTGAACTAACCTACAAAGGAACCACCAGATACGATCCAAACCTAGAACTACATATCAACCTAATATGCGAAGACTGCGGAACAATCCAGGACATTGAAGCCAACCAGATAAAAGACTTCATCGACGAGATATTCCGGAGACAGGGCTTCGATGTAACCGGTCAACACATCGACATCTACGGAACCTGTAAAAAGTGCAGAATAAACACGAATACCTGAATTGATTAATTATTAATTAATAATTACCTTTATCAACCACCAACTCGGATTTTAACCTAGCCAAAAAGGTGAATTTTATGGAAGAAACAATGGCACCAAAACTACCCCTAATCGGGGAGAAAGCACCAGAATTCGAAGCACCAACCACACAGGGAACAATAAGATTAAGCGACTATGAAGGATCATGGCTAGTACTATTCAGCCACCCAGCAGACTTTACACCCGTCTGCACAACAGAATTCATGGCATTCGCGGAGATATACCCAGATCTACAGGAGAGAAACACAGAATTACTGGGACTCAGCGTGGACAGCACAAGCAGCCACATCGCCTGGGTACGGAACATCGAGGAGAAGATGGGAGTAAAAATACCGTTCCCCATCATAGCGGACCTTAACAAAGACGTAAGCAGCCTCTACGGCATGATCCACCCAGAGCAGAGCAAGACCGAGACAGTAAGAACAGTATTCGTCATAGACCCAGAAGCCACACTACGATTAATACTATACTATCCACTAACCACAGGACGCAACATGAAGGAGATCCTAAGGATCATAGACGCCCTACAGACAACAGATGAACACGGAGTAGCCACACCAGCAAACTGGGAGAAAGGAGACCCTGTAGT
>WJJC01000077.1 GCA_014729945.1 Candidatus Bathyarchaeota archaeon | reverse complement strand
GTGAAGGTGCAAACATGCCATGTACCCCGGAAGCAGTAGAACTATTCCAGGAGAAAGGTGTACTCTTTGCACCTGGGAAGGCAGCTAACGCAGGCGGTGTCGCTACAAGCGGCCTCGAGATGAGTCAGAACAGTCTAAGAATATTCTGGAGCAGAGAAGAGGTTGATAAGAGACTCCATGAAATCATGGTGAATATACACAAGAACGCCTATGACACTGCTAAAGAATTCGGAGATCCAGGTAACTATGTCCTTGGCGCAAACATTGCCGGCTTCCTTAAGGTAGCTAGAGCAATGGTTGCTCAGGGTTATGTGGCCTAAACTCTTTCTTCCCAATATTTCTCTTTAATTATGATTTTTATTGACCTATTGTAACTTATTTTATTGATTGTATGAAGGGTCAAGGCAAAGAATTCATGAAGAAAACAAAGTACAGGTATCTTGAAAAATCTGACCAGTCAAAAGGATTACCTCAACCATCATTAACGTTACCTGCCTCTAAGGAAGGAGAAATCATCGAACTCCCGGATCCAATGGGTGTTGATGTAAAATCTATTGATCTAAGTGCGGCTATTAATCAAAGGCAGAGCGTTCGATCATTTAGTGAAGAATCACTTAGTTTAGAAGAGTTGAGTTATGTTCTTTGGTCTACTCAGGGGGTTAAAGCCGTTACACCTCGTCCTGCTACACTTAGAACTGTACCAAGTGCTGGTGCCAGACATTGTTTTGAGGCATATGTCCTAGTAAATAATGTTGCGTGTATATCGCCCGGACTTTACCGATTCCTATCTACTGAACATAAACTACAGGTTGTAAAACGGGGCTTAGAACTAGGTGAGAAGATCACTGAAGCATGTCTAAATCAGAGATTTATCTTAGATTCGGCTATCGCGTTGATTCTTACAGCTGTCAGATATCGTATGATGTGGCGTTATACTGAGCGAGGTTACAGGTATATGCATCTAGACGCTGGCCATGTAATGCAGAATCTGTATCTCTGTGCTGAAGCCATCGACTCAGGAGTATGTGCAATCGCGGCCTTTGAGGATGACAAGATAAACAAGACACTTGGATTAGATGGGGTAGAACGATTCACAATATATCTTGGTGTGTTAGGAAAGAAGAAATAACCTTCCATTTTTATAATCCGCTTCATAGAGAAATATTTGATGTTCTATGACAGATGAGATGATAAAGTTCTTTGAGAACCAGATTGATCTTGAGAAAAAAATAGTCGAATCAGCCCAAGATGCGATTAATGAAATCGAGAATGAAGCAGTAAGTACTGCCCTGAGGGGGATAAGTTTGGATTCGTCAAAGCATGCTGAGATGTATAGGTCTGCGATCAACCTGTTATCAGTGACAACAGTAGCTTTAAACGAGGAACAACTTGATCTCCAGAAAAAAGTAATTTCTGACCATATCAAAATGGAGGAAGCAGTAATCAAGGAACTTGAAAAATGGATGGAAGATGTTGAGAATGAGAAAGTGAAGCTTCTCTTAAAAGCGATACTGGCTGATGAACATAGACATCATAAATTACTGGAAAACCTCTATGAGATACTGATTCGTGGTGAGACTATTACTGAGGGAGACTGGTGGGACGCCATTTGGGGAGATGTTCCAGGGCTCTGGACTTAGTATCTCCCCTTCCGTTTTTGTAAAACATCGTCAAAAATAGGGGGTATAATTACCGACTTTGTACGTTTTTAACTCTAACTAATCCTCAATTTTATTAATCTGTATGACTTTTTAAAGAGATTCATTTCATCGTGGTGAATACATGTACAAAATATTAAGGAAAGAAGAACTCACACCTAACGTAAAGTATTTCGAGGTACATGCACCTGCTGTGGCTCATAAATCGAAACCAGGCCAATTTGTTATTGTCAGAGCAAAGGAGACTGGTGAACGCTTACCCATTACTGTAGCGGATACTGATCCAGAGAAGGGTACTGTAGGTATTTACTTTGCAGAGGTTGGAAAAAGTAGCTCGGAACTTGGAAAATTAGAAACAGGAGACGAGATACTCAATTTTGCTGGTCCTTTAGGCAACTCGGTTAAAGTGGAAAACTATGGCAACATACTATGTGTCGGTGGAGGGGTTTTTGTAGGCGCAATGCTGTATCAGATAGAAGCCTTTAAAGAAGCTGGAAATTCGGTGACGGCGGTATTTGGCTTTAGAAATAAGGATCATGTTATGCTAGAAGAAAAGGTAAGACAAGTGGCTGACGAGGTGTACATCTCAACTGATGACGGTTCTTATGGATATGAAGGGATGAAAATAGTTGATAAACTACTTCAAGAAAACAAATATGATCATGTGTTCACTATAGGACCAACGAGTTTACAGAAAAGTCTAAGTGAAAAAACAAAACCTTACGAGATACCTACAACAGTTAATCTTTTCCCCATAATGGTAGATGGTATGGGAATGTGTGGAGCCTGCAGGGTTACTGTTGGAGGTAGTACACTATTCAGTTGTGTAGATGGGCCGGAGTTTGATGGTCATAAGGTAGACTTTGATGAGTTAATCATGAGGATGAGGGTCTATAATCCCCAAGAAAAGATAGCTATGGTCGTAAGAAACCTTGAGGAGGAAGAATAATGGCATTTGATAAACCCGCTACTGATATGCCGAAACAGTCACCAGATGAACGTATTCATAACTTTGAAGAAGTAGCTCAAGGATACACTAAAGAACTGGCACTTGAAGAGGCTGCAAGATGTCTAAACTGTAAGAATCCACAGTGTAGAAAAGGCTGCCCTGTTAACATCGATATACCTTCTTTCATCAATTTAATAAAAGAAGAGAAGTTTACTGAAGCTGCTAAGAATGTTAAGGAGTTCAACGCCTTACCCGCTATCTGTGGAAGAGTATGTCCTCAGGAAAACCAGTGCCAGAATTTTTGCGTACTGGGTATTAGAGGTGACCCCGTGGAAATCGGGCGTCTTGAAAGATTCGTGGCGGATCACGAGAGAGATGTAGGTGTTGATCTACCTAAACAGATTGAAGACACAGGGCACAGGATAGCTGTAGTGGGAGCCGGTCCAGCTGGATTGACAGTAGCCGCTGAGCTTAGAAAAATGGGTCACACAGTGGAGATGTTTGAGGCTCTGCATGTGGCTGGCGGGGTGTTAATGTATGGTATTCCACAGTTCAGGTTACCCAAGGAAATTGTTCAGGCCGAGGTCGACTATATTAAGCGCTTAGGAGTAAAAATACACCTTGACAGCATGATTGGGAAACTCTATACTGTTGAAGAGTTATTCGATAAAGGCTTTGAATCTGTTTTTATAGGGAGCGGTGCGGGGCTACCTCGATTTTTAAACCTACCTGGAGAAAACTTGGGTGGAATCTATAGCGCTAACGAGTTCCTGATAAGAACAAACCTAATGAAAGCGTACAAGTTCCCAGAATACGACACCCCCATTAATGTAGGGAAGAAGGTTGCCGTTATAGGTGGTGGGAACGTAGCCATGGATGCGGCGCGTTCAAGCCTAAGATTAGGCGCAGAAGAAGTTCATATAATCTATCGTAGAGGAATGAACGAGTTACCTGCTAGGCATGAGGAGGTCGAAAACGCTGAGGAAGAGGGAATTATATTTACTCTGTTAAATAACCCAATAAGATTCATCGGTGATGGTAGAGGAAACGTAAAAGAGATTGAACTCATTAGGATGGAACTAGGTGAGCCAGATGAGTCTGGGAGAAGACGCCCAAAGGCTATTCCTAAAACCGAGTGGAGACTACCTATAGATACAGTGGTAATAGCCATTGGTCAGAGCCCTAACCCAATAATTCAGCAAACTACCGATGGCTTAGAGGTTACAAGGTGGGGTACTATTATCACGGATGAAGAGACAATGCGAACAACTCTGGAAGGTGTCTACGCTGGAGGCGACGTAGTCAGCGGAGCAGCCACAGTAATCAGTGCTATGGGTGCTGGTAAGAAAGCTGCACAAGCTATAGATGAGTATTTAAACAATAAAGAAAAATAATAACTGTTGTTTAACAACAACTTTTTTCTCTTCACAATCCTTTTTCTCATTTATGTCATTAAAACCATCAGATCCACCACTAAAAGGCATACGCGTACTTGATCTATCTAGAGTATTAGCTGGGCCTTTCTGTTCCATGAATCTCAGTGATCTTGGGGCAGAGGTAATTAAGATAGAATACCCCGGTAGAGGAGATGATACACGAGGATACCCTCCTTTTATCAATGGTGTAAGCAGTTATTATTTATCATTAAACCGCGGTAAGAAAAGTATAACTTTAAATTTAAAGAAAGATGAGGCAGTGAAAATTGTACATGAGTTAGCCGCTGACTGTGACATTGTAGTGGAGAACTTTAGACCAGGAGTAACTGAGCGATTAAACGTAGACTATGAGACACTTAGAGAGATAAACCCAGAGATAATATACTGTAGTATATCCAGTTTTGGACAAACAGGGCCTTACGCTCAGTGGCCAGGGTATGATCTCATCATCCAGGGCATGAGTGGCCTTATGGGGATAACAGGTGAACCTGATAGACCCCCCATGCGGGTGGGAGTAGCTGTCGAGGATATTAATGCTGGACTCCACGGTGTTATATCTATACTTGCTGCTCTTAGAGTCAGGGATAAAACTGGTGTGGGGCAGTATATTGATCTATCTATGCTTGACGCTGGTGTTACATGGATGACGTATGTAGCCGGTAACTATTTCGCAACCGGTAAAGTGCCTGAAAGGATGGGCGGTGCTCATCCCAGCATAGTACCCTATCAAGCATTTAGAACGGGTGACAACAAGTACATACTTATAGCTGCTGGAAATAATCGATTATTCGCTATATTATGCAAAGAGCTAAGCCTTGAACATCTGATAGATGATCCTGATTACCTAACAAATGATGATAGAGTAGAGAACAGGGAGAGACTAATATCTATTTTACAAGAAGCTCTGCTAACAAAACCTAGAGACATGTGGCTTGAAGCCCTAAGAGAGAAAGGGTTTCCATGTGGACCTGTATACTCGATTGATGAAGTGTTTTCTGATCCACAGATACATCATAGGGATATGCTTATTGAGATGGATCACCCCTCCGCAGGTAAGATTAAGCAGATAGGCACTCCATTCAAATTCTCCAAGTCTGGTGCTGGATTATCTACACCTCCTCCAATGTTGAGTGAACACACCCATGATATTTTAGAGGAACTGGGTTATACCGATGAGGAGATAGACGAACTTAAGGATAGAGGAGCATTCTAGTTTCCTTCCTTTTCTCAGATTTTATATGTGGTGGGTACATCTAGCAGGGTAGATGCCGTTTACACCCTACCATGTAGGGCCTGCAATACTGGTAGCCCTCCTATTGTATCCATTACTGGATTTGCCCACGTTCTTGATAGCGAGTGTGATAATAGATATAGAACCACTCGCAGTTTTACTGGGGCTAGTTAACTGGCCTTTACACGGGGTATTTCATAGCCTAACTATTGGAACTGTTGTGGGTTTGTTACTAGCATTACCCATGTTTCTAGTAAGAAAATACACTAAACCAATTCAAATAGGTATAATCCTACCTGAGCAGCGCTCAATTAGAAACATAATAATTTCCTCTCTATCTGGTGTCTGGATTCATGTGATCCTTGATGCTTTAATGTATAGTGATCTTAATTTATTTTATCCACTTAAATGGAACCCTCTTCAAGATTTGATATCAGGTCAACTGATAATCAACTTTTGTTTGATATCCCTCCCCGTCGCATTTATCATATACTTGATTAGATCAACGGTTCTAACTTGGATAAAAACAAGGGGTGAACCAGAGAACGAATCTGAACCGGTTATGGATAATGTACCCCAAGATGAGCCCTATATACTATACTATGACCCTGATTCAATGCCTGCAGAAAAACAAGAACCTGTAGAAGAAGACAATCTAGAGAAACCAGAACCCGAAGAAGTCTATACACCATTACCAGAGATAATAACTGATCCTGAACCAGACGAATTTGTTCAGAACGAAATTGACCCAGATATTGTATTAGGTGTTGAGCAGACACCTGTTCAGTGGGGGATCTTGGGGAAAAGCGGATCAGAGAATGTGGCGATTGACTTGAATGAACCACATATAGTGTTTGTTTGCGGTAAACAGGGAAGTGGAAAAGGATACACCATAGGTGTATTAACAGAGATGCTTCTCTCAAAAACTATATCAAAGATTAGCCAAGTGAAAAAATCTGCAACAGTAATAGTGTTCCATAAACCAAGAGAGGATATACGATCAGAGTTTTGGAGCATTGTAGACCCTAACTTGGACTTGTCTGAGGTTGAGGTTCTTAAAGATAAATACAATGTTTCTCCTCAGAGGGTGATAACAGAGAGAAACTTGCGTGTATTCATTGACCCTTTTGTCTATGAGAATGAGCGAATGAAGTTTGAGGAAGACTATGGTACAAGGGCTTATCCTATTAATATTAATCCATCTAGGCTAACCGCTGAAGACTGGCCATATGTATTGAGCATAGGTAGAAAAAGTGGAAGCATGTACGTCAAGAAGATATTCCAGATAATTAAAAAAACTCAATACGATGATGATTTTGGTTTAGACAAAATAAAACGACACATAGAAGCAAGTGATCTTAACCCTAATCAGAAAAGTTTTGCAAATATGCGGCTTGAGACCCTACAAGACTATCTATCTGAAGGAGACTTTCTCAGAAACTTGGCAATTGGAGGTGTAAACATATTTGATCTACGCAAGATCATGATGGAGCCTGATGATATATTTAGTGTAATGATGCTTGTAATAAGTAGCCTATTAAATGATCAGAGAACGGAGAGAGAACAATTTGTATTTGTTATCAATGAGGCTCACGATTATCTCCGAAAAGGTCTAAGCAAAGATTTCACTGATTATATTAATTACCTCATTAGGAAGAAACGTCACGCGGGAACATGGTTGATGTTGGACACACATTTCCCTGAGGATGTTGACCCGAAAGTGATCAAGGGAAGTGACATAAAGATATTCCACAAATCAGATGTGGTAAGCAGTAATTTATTGAAACAAATAGTGGACGGTACACCTGTTCCCCCGCATCAACTGGATATTGGGCAATCTATCGTCAGAGCTGATAGATCAAATCTAGGACCTGATAAAGTGTTGATAGTTCAAGTGAGACCACGTTTAACACATCATGGTGGAGCAACAAAGACCGCCATATAGCAAGTTTTTTCATCATAGATATTACTAGATGCAGCATGTCTAACTTGTTTAATGGTGAAAAGGCATTCAAACACATTGAAAAACTAGCGGTTGATATTGGTCCAAGACCTGGTGGCACTGAAAGAGATAGAGAAGCAGCTAATTATATACAATCTTACTTCGAACTTCTGGGCTTAGATGTTTCAACCCAAGATTTTGAGATTAACACCGGGCATACTGTTAATCAATCTCTTGAGATAGTTGAGCCCTATAATGTTACTATTCCCTGTGAAGGGATGTCACTGATTGGGGAAACAGGTCCCAAAGGGATCACGGGCGAGATTATACACATAGAGACAACAGATGAAGAATACCTTACACCAGAGATAACAGGAAAAATTGTATTAACCAATGGGATTAAGAGGAAAAATCTTGAAAGGATCTCAGAACTAGAGCCCTTAGGCTTCATATTCATAGAAAATTACCCAAAAACACTTCACAAACATTTTTGGGGTAACTTCCCCCGGGATAAAGATTATGGCAATTTTCCATCAGTTCGTATCCGCTTTGAAGAAGGATTAAAATTATTGAAGAAAGGAGCCAGAAAAGCAAAAATTGTAGTCGAGACTAAACGAAGTACTGAGAAGACTCAAAATATAATCGCCGAGTTAAAAGGAACTACACATCCCGATGAGATAATTCTAGTTGGTGGACATTATGATACTGTCCCAGATGTAAGCGGCGCAAGCGATAATGCAGGAGGAACAGCAATTACCCTTGAGTTAGCTAGGGTTTTCAGCGAGAAAGGTAGCAAACGCACTCTTCGTTTTATTGCGTGGGGTAGTGAAGAGATGGGATTAGATGGTAGTAATTTGTATGCTAAGAAGTTGAAAAAAGAGGATAAAGAATCTAAAGAAAAGGATGCAGAGAAAAAAACACAGCTTGATAATACCCTTTTAGCGGTGAATTTGGATGTGCATGGCGCAATACTGGGAACAAACGTGTCATCGGTTTTGGGGAACACTATTCTTACAAATTCACTTAAACTGCTTAGCAAGGAGACTGGCACTGTATATGATGTGAAAGAAACGGTATACAGCAGTGATGGAACTCCCTTATCCGCCGTGGGAATACCCAGTGTCAGTTTTAGCAGAAAGAGCGGTATAGACATAATGATGCACAGTGAAGAAGATATTATCGATTATCTCAGCCCCAAGGCGCTTGAGATTCAAGGAAAATACATTGAGACTTGGATGACACGGTATATCACAGAAGCTGCAGCATTCCCATTCGACAAAGAGATACCCGAGAAACTAAGAGAGGAGATCGAGAAATATTACAAGGAATGGAATGAACCGTTACCCTGATCACTACCCCTTTTCTATTAAACGAATATGTCATAACATTTCATATCAACAATCCGTAACATGGCTTAACAATCCTTTTTATAAAATTCTGTAAAGGCAACCCGAATTGAGTAGAAGAAGATCAAAATTTCAATTATTCGTTGAAGTTCTTGATTGTATAAAAAAGGGTGAGGAAAAACCCACGAGAATAATGTATAATTGTAATCCTAGTTGGAATAGTCTGCGGAATATACTTGATGATCTTACTGACCAAGGGATTTTAGATGAGACGATTATTGTTGGTACTAAGAGGTCAAAACGTATGTATCGTGTTACTATGAAAGGCGAGAATGTATTAAAATATTATAGAAGGGTTAGCGGATTAATAGAACTAGATAACGAATAACTTAACAGTACGATTCTATTAGTCGTTTTCCGTTTTTTGATCCTATAACAAATAATTATTGCGATTTTTACTTATCTCTCTACTCTTAAAATGTTTAGGATAACCTATTAAACACGGATTATCTGTTAGTAGGATAACGTGATAATATGAGCAGCGGAATGTGGGCTGAAAAATATAGACCTCAAAGCTTAGATGAACTTGTAAATCAGAAGGAAATCGTATCAAGATTCAAAAATTTTGTAGAAGAGAAAAATCTACCCCATCTGCTACTTGTTGGACCTGCAGGCGTAGGAAAAACAACCAGCATACTAGCATTAGCGAGAGACCTCTATGGACCAGGATACAGGAACTTTATACTGGAACTCAACGCTAGTGACGAGAGAGGCATTGGGATAATACGTGAAAAAGTAAAAAACTTCGCTAGAACTGCAGCCATAGCTAGCCCTGTACAGTTTAAGATACTCATAATGGATGAGGCAGATCACCTTACCAGTGATGCACAGCATGCGTTAAGAAGAACCATGGAGATATACACCAAGACCTGTAGATTTTGTCTAATTGGTAATTATAGCGAGAATATTATTGATCCTATTCAGAGCCGTTGTAGTGTATTCAGGTTTAGCCCACTTGAGGAACACGATCTCAAGAGATATATACATGAATTAGCTGAAAAAGAGAACTTGGATATTGTTGATGAAGGTGTGGATGCTATATATCAGGCAAGCAGCGGTGATGTGAGGAAAGCCATTAACCTTTTGCAGGCTGCCGCAGCAAACCATAAATTAATCGATGATGTTGCAATATACAATCTCCTAGGAAATGTTCGCCCACAAAAAATTAGGGAAATGTTGTCCACGGCACTGGACGGTAGATTCCTTGACAGTAGAGACCTATTGAGAGAACTATTAATCGATCAAGGTTTAGCACCTGATGACATAATACGGAACGTTTACCGAGAACTAATGCGAAACTCCTCAATAACAGAGTCTTCCAAAGTAAAACTAAGCGACGTCATAGGGGAAGTAGATTACCGGTTAACCCAAGGATCAAGGGCGGAGATACAACTCTCAACGTTATTAGCCCATCTTTCCTTAATTGGAGAAGAAATGAATTGAGCCAATCATGGACTAACCTATATAGACCCTCAGAGAGAGGAGAATTTGTAGGAAACCAGTCCGGAATAAAGCAAATTAAGAAATGGTTAAAGAAATGGAAGAAGAATAAACCTCCAAAAAAACGGGCGATTTTTTTATATGGTCCACCTGGTATCGGTAAGACAAGTATCGCCCAAGTACTAGCAAATGAATACGATTTCGATTTAATCGAGATCAATGCCAGTGATGCGAGGAATAAGAGTAGCTTAGAAGACGTATTAGGTAAAGCAATTAAGCAGAATATGAGTCTGTTAGGTCAAAAACGTCTAATATTACTTGATGAGATGGATGGCTTGAGTGGCAGTAGTGATCGTGGAGGGGTCTCATTCATCGCAAAAGCTATAGATGAATCAACTTCTCCAATGATACTCGTTGCTAATACCGTAAAAGAAAATATGTACGACAAGTTCAGATCAATTCTACGAAAGGTAAAAAGCATCGAGTTCAAACCCCTAACCTTTCAAGAGACCTACGCAACGCTTGAAAGAATAGTTAAAGATCAGGATGTCGTGGTTCATGCTGATGTGTTGGAACATATAGCTATGAAAACGAATGGTGATCTGAGATCCGCAATAGTGGACCTTGAGACTATTTCCCGAGGTAAAAAAGAGGTTAATCCTGATGATGTTTGTGTCTTGAGTGAAAGGGATAGACAGGCATTAACACCCATGATACTTGACAGGATTTTCACTGCTAAAAGCCTGTGGGAGGCTCGAAAAACCATTAATCAAAGTATGATTAGTTATGACGATCTCTATGACTGGATATATGAAAATCTTCCAATAGTGATTGATGATCCAGATGAGCGATTAAAAGCCCTAGAGGTAATGGCTAAAGCAGATATATACCAGAATAGAGCGCGTTCAAGTGATTACCGTTTACTCAAGTATATGTTCGACTTGATGACTGGTGGTGTAGCATTTACCCGGGAAAAATCAGAGGGAATGGGATACAAGAGTCAACTCGAGTCCGCACTACGTAAAGTAGGATTACCCTCTAGCAAGCTCAGTACAAATGAGACCAAAGAAGGTATAATGATAAAACCCACCAGTTGGCTGGGGAAGGATGTCTGGAGAAAAGTAAACAACAACCTCAAAGACATTGGAGCTAAATGGATTTACGGTAAAAACTATTGGCTCCTTCCTTATTACAAAGAACCACAGTTAAAATGGCACTACATTAGGACCTACCATAGTAGACGACGAATGGATAGCGTTACACGACAAATAGCTTATAGATGCCATACCTCAACTGATCAAGTTAGAACCGAAATATTACCCCTCCTAACATATATGATACTTAATGACGAGGAAATGTACAATGAGACACTGGATTGGATGATAGATATACCTAACAGGAAACTGGATCATCTTAGATACATGTCCTTTGATAAATCCCCATCCGATTATGTAAATGTAGATAATTACGCAAAATACAAGCAACGAGAGATTGAAAAACAGATAGAATCCGCAAAGAAACAGAAAGAAACCGACTTGAAAAACATAAAAAGATGGCTAGATGATCAAAAGAAACTAGCTAAATGGAAATAAACATTAGGAGGGCTTAAAACCCTAAACCCTGATTATTTTATATGAAATTCAGTGAATTTCCCAGAATTAAATTAGCTGATCTACCTACACCAATACATTTTTTACCTAATCTCACGGAGAAGCTTGGTGGCCCCAAAATCTGGATTAAGAGAGACGACCTTACAGGGCTAGCTTTTGGTGGTAATAAAGCAAGAAAACTGGAGTATATTATGGGTGATGCCCTGGAGAAGAAGGCGGATGTCTTGGTTACCGGGGCAGGATATCATAGTAACTGGTGCACACAGACAGTAGCCGCAGCTAAAAAACTAGGTCTTGATATTTATTTGGTTAAATCAGCTCCGTACGAGGATTTTGATATGGAGGACTGGGATGGAAATCACTTACTACATCACCTAATGGGTGCACATGTGAAGACTGTTCACCCAGATGCCTTCATGGATACCATTGAAGAAACAGTTGCAATGTTGAAAAACAAGGGATTGAACCCGTATTATGTACCTGTGGGTGGATCGAACCCTATCGGTGCTTCAGCTTATATGAACGCTGTACTTGAACTAACTTATCAATCCAATAACAAGGGGATACATTTTAACTCATTAATACATGCGACTGGCTCAGGAGGCACTCAAGCTGGGTTAGTAATGGGTACAAAAGCATTCAACACCGGTATGAAGATAATAGGTGCAGCAGTAGGGTATACTGAAAAAAAGGAACAAATAGAAAAAGTTCGAAATATCGTTGAAGATTCAAAGAAACTATTTGACCTAGAATTCACTCTGAGGAATGATGATTTAACCGTTTACACTGAGTACGTCGGTGGTGGCTATGGTTTCATGTCTGAAAGTAAGCTTGAGGCAGTAAAATTGCTAGCTGAGACCGAGGGTTTAATGATAGATCCGGTTTACACTGCTACAGCTATGGCTTGTCTAATAGACTTGGTTAAACAAGGTAAATTCAAGGAAGAGGACAATGTCTTATTCCTTCACACAGGTGGAGCGGTGGCTTTATTCCCATATAAAGAACCACTGAAGTCACATGTTAAGGGTAAATCTCTCCCCTGGAAGATTCCCCCTTGGAGTCCTTCCACTGAGTAAACCTTTATCACCCTACATCTCTTTCTCCTCATGCAATGTCCAGTGAATACCCAGAGATTAACCTAGAACTACCCTACATTACAGAAGGATACCCCGGGATAGGTGGGAAAATACGTCAAAAACCAAGTCATTTCATCGTTGAAGAAGTGCCATTATACGATGCGAGCGGGGAAGGAATTCATCTCTACCTGAATATAACAAAGGAGAATATGAATACTAGAGATGTGCAAATTGAACTAGCAAAGCTGTTTAATTTAGATCCATCTCAAGTGGGAAAAGCTGGATTAAAGGACAAATACGCGATAACCACACAAACATTTAGTGTAGTATTTAACGTGGACAAGCCTGAACCAGATGAAGTAACAGATCTTGTTGAAGAAAATATACCAATCAAAGTAAATTGGGCAAAATATCATAAAAATAAACTGAGAGCGGGGCATCTTGAAGGAAATAAATTCAATATCACCATAGTAGATGTAAACGAAGACGCTATAGAAAAAGCAGAAACGATTGCTGACAAGATCCATGAAATAGGGCTCCCAAACTACTATGGTGTCCAGAGGACAGGCGACGAAGGAGAAAACGTAAGACAAGGATGGTTGATCCTGAAAAACAGGAAACATATCCGGGATAGATGGCTGCGGAAGTATCTCCTATCAAGTTACCAAAGTTATCTATGTAATAGATACCTAGTTGAAAGAATGAAAAATGGGTATTTTAACAATTTATTGCATGGTGATATAGCTAAAAAACATGATACCGGTGGTGAGTTTCACGTAGAAAAAACAGCGAAAGAGCAGATAAGGTATGAGAATAAAGAGATCAGTTTTACAGCTCCGATGTTCGGGTATAAAATGCGTGAAACTAAACATGAATCAAAGACCTTTGAGGATAAAATACTTGAATCTGTTTCTATCACCAAGAAAGATTTTAGAAATCATCATGTTAGGGGGACACGTAGAATTGGTAGAATACTACCTAAATTCACAATAAATGAGAGCAAGGAGGGTATAGTATTATCTTTTATGCTTAGAAAAGGATCTTACGCAACCACTGTGCTAAGAGAATTCATGAAAAACGATGTTATGGTTTAATTAATTTACGCTAATATATGAACACTATTCCATATGCTTGTTATGTGTCTCATTCACTGATCGTTTTTCTTACTTTTTGATATATTACACAACCCCCTTTTCCTTATATTTACTACATGTAGAAGAATCTCTAGCATTCAAGCTGGGAAAAACATGAGTCACGCAGATAAAGTCGAAGTAATGGACTTCTTGATTAACGTCCTAAAAGATCATGAGAAGAGTTTGGACACATTAATATCCCGTGCAGAGTATATAGTGGAAGATAAACACGTACCAAAAGAGATTATACAAAATCCCCCGGGGTTAAGAATATCTCTAAAAGAATGGGAAGAGTTCTGTGATCGTTCAATAGAATCTGAATTGGTTTGCTTTGATCTAATTGACTCTTCTTTTCATTGTTATGCTATAACTAAAAACAAGGTTTTCACTTATAATGAGGATATCCCCGCAATTAGTTACAAGCTAGATGATATTGGGGAAACCATCTTATCGGATATTGAACTAGGAGAAAAAATAGAAAAAACCTCCTTCTTAAAGGGAAAACTTTCTAATGGCCTGGAGTTAAAGGCAATTGCTCTAAAAAATAATTTCGCAAAAAAAGATATTCAGTATGAGTTAGATCTATCGTACACAAAAAACTGGTTATCCAGAGAATTGGGTATTCATAGAGACTTTATAGTAAGAGGAACCATCGATCTTTAATCAAGATCCCCTGGGCTTGATATCTCAATGAGATCCTTGGCCTTGCTATAATATTTTACAACATTAACTCCTTTTTGGGTTAAAACATATTTTACCTTGGTTCTCTTATCCTTGATCTTCTTGTCAGATTCATCTATTAACCCTTGTTCAAGTAGTGATTGAAGTATTTCTTGTAGTGGTTTATATGACATGTTTGCCCCATACATTATCTTTGTTGGTTTCGTAGATCCATTCATTATCTCAGTCAAGACAGCTATATATAGTTCAAATCTTGACCTTCGCTTTGGCATTATTTTTCACTAATGTCATCATATTGAGTTTTATTAATATTTAATAATTTTGTCTTTAAACTTACATAACGTCTATTCCAATCTACAAATTATCTGGAAACCGGTTTCTTTAAACCTAATATTGGTTATACTTCTCTGGTATTATTTTATGTAACAATAAACTACATACATTTTCTTAATAGAAATATTCTATGAATGAAGTTCGGTAAAACAATAGGAGCTTAACTAAATGAGTAAGAACAAGTTAATGAGAAAAAGAACTGGTATGACTGGTCTTGAGACTGCAATTATCTTGGTTGCTTTCGTTATCACCGCAGCGGCCTTCGCTTTCGTCGTGTTGAACATGGGTTTCCTCACAGCCGAGAAAGCCCAATCAGTAATCTCATCCGGCATGAGCGAGGCAAGCAGCGCCCTATTGGTTGACAGCGGAGTAATCGGGGAGTTTAACCAGACCGGTGGAGACCAAGCGGATATTGACTTAACCAAGCTGGCCTTCTACATCAAGCTCAGTCAGGGTCATGAGCCCATAGACCTGGATGACAGTAAACTGGTAGCCACCTATACCAACGCCAGATGTCATGGAGAGATCTACGACACTAACGGCACCTGTATGACTATCACCGGGGTTAATGATGACGGTGATAGTCTCTGTGAGACCGGTGAGAAATTCAAGGTATCAATAGACTTTAGTGAATTACTATATGATTCGATGGTTGACCCAGCGCCAGGTTCACAGGATGATGTGTATGCGCACCCGTATGAGGAGTTCCGGGTTGAGTTAAGGCCATCAGCGGGAGCAGTACTTACGATAGAGCGCCAGCTACCAGCCGTATACAGCACCATAATGACACTAGAATAAAAAAACATCTCCTTTCTCTTTTTATTTTAAATACAAGATAGGTGAAAAAATTGAAAATAGTGAATATACAGAAAATTACAAGAAAATACTCTACTTTCAACGATCCCTGTTCTATAATCCTTTTTTAAGTTAAATCAATGGTGAAAGCGAATGGCCGAAAACAGAGACTCTAGTAAGGAGAATGAATCCGATTTAGAGAATATGGGGGATCTAGACATGGAGCTGGATCTAAACAATGATGTCTCAGCTGATATGGTTGAATTAAAGAACCGTATGGATAAGACGGATCAAGAGATGCGGGCAATGACAGAGGCCATGAAGTCTACGCTTCTCGATGTACGTACATTAATGCAAGATATGGACAACCCTTTCAATATGCTAAGAGATATGGGGGTGGATAAATTAGTAAACAAGGCTGTTGAAACCGTCGAGGGTGAGGTTAATAAACAGAAACGAGAGGAGACCAAGAAACGATTAGCTGGAGACAATGATGAAAAAGAGGATCCGATTACAGTTTCAATCGATGGATCTACCGCGTCTCATCCTGGTCCCCCAATCACAAAGAAAATAAAAAACCCAGAGGTAACTGAAAATAGTTCCCCTGTTTCTCAAAAAAATAAACAACATAATCCGAAAACATCTCAGGAAGTTAATGAATCAACTGAGCCTATAGTAGAGAAAAACACTAGTTCTTCTGGAAAAACAAGTATTCCAGTAAATGAGGGGTCGCAAAATATGTCCTATTTAGAAGAGAGAATGTTAAACACTGAGAACGCTGTTAACGAAATCGCCAAGACTGTAAATGATCTAGCTGCCTCAATACATGAGTCAAACAAGAGACAGAAACAGATTGGTGCTTTGGGTGTGCGTAATCCGAAACGCTATACTCAGGCCGACGATTATTACGAGACATATGTTAATCTTGTCGCTAATTACCTTCAGATAAGACTTGGTGAAAAGGGATCTGAGGCGATTCTATTAGAGGGGATGTACAAGGAATGGGCGTCTCCAAAAGTTGTTAGAGATATCATGGACAAGTTATCTTCAGAGCAAACTGAAGATGGATTTTATTCTACTAATTTAAGTGATGTAGAGGATAAGTTGCTTATTACCTCTCTTTTAAGAAACTTGGATAAACCAGTATCTGAATGGGGGGAATCAACTATCTTATTCCTGATACTAGGTCTTATCTCAAGAGCTAGGGAAAACCAGGCGAACAGGAGCTAAACATGAGCTTATTCGATGAAGATCAAGACATTCTCAAGTTGAATAACCCTGAGCTTGACAGGAAGATGGGGGGGTTACCTCTACCAAGTCTAACTCTAGTAGAAGGTGCAAATGATTCAGGTAAGACTATAATCTTGCAACAATTTACTTTTGGCGCCTTAACCGCTGATAAAAAGGTTCTCTACATTACTACAGAGGACACTGCTAAAGGGTTAATCAATAATATGGAACGGCTGAACTGGAATATTACAGACTTCTATTTGACCGGGAGGTTCAGGATCACTACGATGAATACCATGAATATGAACTGGACAGAAGAGGTCTCAAAATATTACCTAATCGCATTAACCAACTTCATTAAACAAAAGGGAAAAAACTATGATATAATCATCATTGACTCTTTGACTCATCTCCTGACACATGCTATTGACACTGATGTAATGGAGTTTTTCAGCATGTGCAGATACGTTGTGGACCAAATGGGGTTATCCTTCATAATGAGTATGCACCCATATGCTATTAACAAAGAACTACTAGTAAGATTGAGAAGCTTTTGCGATGGCCATTTAATACTTGAGATAAAAACCTTCAGAGATCAAACCGCATTAACCATAAATATAGCAAAGTTGAAGGGCGCTACTAGAACAGTTAATGAGACCATTAGCTTTGAGGTCTCACCAGCTTATGGTATAAAGATACTGCCGTTCAGCTCAACAAGAGCTTAGTTCTGGTTATAGTTCCTTCTACTGGTTCACTATTCTATAATCATTATAATTCTAGGCCTCAATGTTTGGCTAAATAGAATCATAGATCTACGCGGGGTCAATACTTGGAATCATTTAACACTATTGAGCAGAGCTTTACAGGGTACGATACTAAACCAGATCTAAGTGTTGCTGGTAGGATAGCTAGACTTGAAGGTTATGACGAACAGTGGGAGAAACGTGTCAAGAAAAACCCGTATTTCAGGTTCTATATGGCTCAGATATTTAAGAATGGTGAGCCTTTACCCAGACTTATACATAGTCTTAGCAGGGACATGTCATCGCATGATGAACCTAATTTAATCTATCCCGTAGGGGACCCTGTTTTTATACATCTACATGTTTCAGGAAAAAACAAAGAAATAATCTATGAGCCTATCGAACCTAGGTTGATTTACCATCGTGACTGGATTCTCAGCGAGATCGAGAAACGTATCGCAATAAGTATCGATGAGACCTTAATGTTCAAGACAGCTGAAGAGAAAACAGGCTACTTATTTGAAATACTAGATACTTTTGTTGATGTTAAGCGTGGATATAAACTCAAGAAGTTTAACCCTGAGAATGGTGACGAGTCTAATGGTTTATTGGCCCGCTTCAAAAAAAACGACTTGAATAAACTAACTCTGGATCCCTTGAGCTATGAGATGCTAAAGTATGAGGTATACTGTGAAAAAGTGGGTTCAAGCATCCTAGAACCTTTCATACGGGATATCTATATCGAAGATATCCACTGTAGTGGAGCAGGTCCGATACACATTGATCATAAGATCTTCAAAACCATTGAAAGCAGTATATTACTTGATGACCCAGAAGAACTAGATGCTTTCGCCCTTAAACTCAGCGAGATAGTAGGAAAACCAGCAAGCCATAGGGAACCAATCGTAGACGCAAAAATGCCTGATGGTTCAAGACTAAATCTAGTGTTTGGTGAAGACGTGTCAACTCGTGGTAGTAACTTTACTATCCGTAAATTCGCTCATAACCCCATTAGTATAGCTCAGATTATAAAATGGGGAACAATGTCAAGTCTAGCCGCTGCATATATCTGGATTCTACTGGAAAACAAGATGAGTATCTGGATATGCGGAGAGACTGCGTCCGGGAAAACAACTAGTTTATCGGCTTTAATGTGCTTCATGCCACGGGACTATAAGATCGTGAGCATTGAAGAAGTACCTGAGGTTCATGTACCCCATAAGAACTGGATCAGAGAAGTAGTCAGGGATACTGGAAACAGTGGCAGCGAGGAAGGTGTGACCATGTTTGCATTACTTAAGGCAGCCCTGCGTCAGCGTCCGACATATATTATTGTAGGTGAGGTTAGAGGCGCAGAGGGAAACATCGCATTCCAGGCGATGCAGACAGGGCATCCGAGTATTGCTACTTTCCACGCAGCTACGGTTGGAAAACTAGTACAAAGGTTAACCAACTTCCCCATCAATGTGCCCAAAACCCATGTTGACAACCTAAATGCTGCCCTATTCCAGAGTGCTATACATGATCCTGAGACAGGTAAATACAAGCGTCGTGTACTTACTATTAACGAGATCTTGGGTTATGAGCCAGCTGATCAAGCGTATAATTTTATTGAGGTATTTAGTTTTGAACCGTCCAGTGATGATGTGGTTTTCAGAGGTTTGGGAACCAGTTACTTACTTGATCAGAAGATTGCGGTTATGAAGGGTTATACTGGTTCGGATGTTAGAAAGATCTATGAAGAACTCTACATGAGAGCAGAGATCCTAGAATATATGATTGCTATGGATATTTTAGAATATGATGAGGTTCTTGAGACAATTCTATGGGTTCAGGGTGTGGGAATAGAAGAAGCTCATAATAAACTGAAAAACGAAGCAATGTCAAAGCTTGGTTTTGAGATTGAGAAGGAGATAGCTGTCAAACTGGGGAAGAAGGTGGATTAAGTGCTGAGTCTAAAGAAACTTCGGGAACTAAAATTTCTTGAAAACATGAGTAGCGGAGACAAGATAGAGTTTGAGTTCCCCTTCTTTATGCTATATCTAAAGTCCATCACGTCGGGTACCATATCTAGGATAATAATGCTTCAAGTAGCCGCAGAGAAAGGTATCTTCAAGCACATCTCGCCATTTCTAACCCGTATTATAGTACTTATGACTCAGTGGAGGTATCCTCAGGCTAAAGCAACTGAGATAATGAGTTATGAGACTCCTACTAAAGATTTCAGTGACTTTTTGTTCAAGTTTAGTCAAAGTATTGCTTCTGGTGAGCCAGTAAATCAATTTGTTGACAAGTATTATGCTAACTTCATTGCTGAATATAATGCCACTCGTATGCAGTCTATGAATCGTTTGAAGACTCTAAGCGATGCATATCTGCCTATGATCAGCATAACGTTGTTCATGACTACAACCATGTTGATTAGTAGTATATTCTATGACGCTAAAGTGATGATTATAATAGCTATACTGATTGTGATCATTGTTAGCTTCGTATTATATGTAATATCTTGGCTTATATTCCAGTCATCTAAACCAGATAATCTGCTAGTACAAGACCAGAAAGAGAAACCACCAGCTAGAAAGAGAGCCGAGTACGCATCTATGATGGCTATTATAGTGTCTACGGGGATATTGACGATTCCTTTTGAGAATCACTTCATGCACTTTATCTTAATCGGTATAGTGTTTTTCATGGCTGGGCTTATTGGTAAGCAGTACGTTGGTAAGGTTAAGGCTAGGGAGAAGGATTATCCTACCTTTTTTAGATATATGGCTTCAAACCTTTCAGCGAATATTCCTTTGCTTCAAATAATGGATAGCGCAGTGGAGACCGACTTCGGTAGTCTAAATGATGTGATTAAGAGTCTGAATAATAAGCTAAGGATTCGAGTAGAACCCAAGGTTGCATGGTGGAGCTTTGAGACAGAGATAGATAGCCTGTTAATTCGGCGAATAAACACTATTATGACTGACACCATATACACTGGTGGAGACCTTAGTAAAGCGTATAAACACATTGAGGAATTCTACCACCTGTATACGACCATCCGGAATCAAAGGTACACCGCTGTAGGATACCATGTTGGTTTGGCTATACCGATATACGTGGTTGCTGCAGCGTTATTTGCTGTTATAGACGGTTTCTTCAGTTCTTTGGTTGGATTCATAGGCGAAATGGCTACCATGCTGGATTTCTTCAGTGTTCCCGATGTTGAATTCATGAGGCTCTTTTTCATATTCGCATTGGGGTTGTTCTCTCTGAACAATGTCTTTAGTATTTACAACATGGAGGGGGACAGTCGATTCACAGTATTATATTATATGGGTATGCAGCTTACCCTTGGTGGAATAGTATATCTGGTCATCAGTGAGGCTGTAAAGGGTTACCTATCAGGAGTAGCGATGATATAGGTGATATGAATGTCAGATGTATTGAAACGAAACTTTGAGACAGGAAGGCTTCTATTACTAGCAACTATCTTATTGAGCGTAACTCTCATCTCTCAACTTTATGTAATCTCAGAATCTATGGATCTATCTAATGGATTACAGTTTACAGGTATAGAGATCTCATTAACGGTCTCCTACCTATTCACTGCAATAAGTATGCTGATGGTCATAAACGAGTTCTTCCAAATAAAAACCAAGATGAAGGGGCTTCTTGCATTAACTAATGTATTGAATAACATGGATCAATCAGATGGGGTTAAACAGAATAAACGTGTAAAGAATGAACCTCCTAGGATTGAGATTGAATTAGATGAACTGGATGAAGAAATTGATGAAGATCTAGAGTTTGAGAATCTTCTCAAAGAAGAATTGGATGAATCCCCAGAAAAGGAAGAAGGGTCTGAAAAATACAAAAAAACTAAAATAAAGATAGAAGAAGACAAACAACTGGAGCCATTAATAGAAGAGGTGGAGCTCCAGGGGATTTTTGATGAGATCGAAGAGGAGTCAGAAACAGATCGATTATTAGCTGAGAGCGAGGTTATAAAGACACTATCTGAGCTGGAGGAGATTGTTGAGCAACTTAAAAGTAAACAGGCGCCCGCTCCAACAATATAACAGTCTCTTATTCCATAATCTCCTTTCATAATCTATCTAAATACTCTAGGTGTTCATGGATTAGCCATGGCGCAGTCAGTAGTCTCTGAGGGAATAATACTTGTCGCAGTTGTTATTGCAGCTGCAACCATTAGTCAGGTTTTTCTATCGAGTATTGGTGGTCTTCAGAGGGGGTCAATCATGATGAGTGAGAAGCTTAGTGATAAGATGGAGACCGAGATAGAGATCTTGAAGGCGGTTAATATCTCTGATACCACAGTTAAGGTCTGGGTAAAAAACGTTGGTTCTAGTATTATACCCTCTGCAAGTATCAAAGAGGGGGATGTATTATTCGGTGAATACGGGGATTTTGATTATATAGATTATAGCGAATCAGGACAGGGATGGAGATTTAGTATCCTTGGCGGCTCTGATAATACCTGGCAAGCTGGCGAAACCATTGAGATGCTCGTAACCAGTAGCTCTACTCTACCTGGGAGTGACTACTTTTTCTCGTACATAGCTCATAATGGAGTGAAAGATGAGATAATTTTCACAATAGGAGATTAGCATGGGTCAATCAACTGTAATCGCAACAGCCTTTACGGCTATCATATTTGTTGCAGGTATCTCCATATTCGCTCTATCCATGGTATCGGGGTTTGGTACTTTTTCTGAGGCTATAACG
>WJJC01000076.1 GCA_014729945.1 Candidatus Bathyarchaeota archaeon | reverse complement strand
TTTTTATCATGTATGGGTAAATTACCCTTACAAAGCACTTATAGCTCTCCATGATCACTTATAAACGTTACCCTTTTTTCGATAAAAAATAAAGAGAGAAACACCAAATAAATACTATATAGTGAATTGTTTATACTTCTCAATACCACCTTTCCAGTTAGCCTGATTAATCGGCCAAGTATATACAGCCCGTCGAGGCTTACAAACCAACTCTAAGACCTCAAAATCATTGAAAAAATTCACCGAATTAGCAGAACGAGCAACAATAGCTGTATCCAAACCCACAAAACTACCGGAAAGAGCGACCACCTCTTCTCCTTGCGTCACGTATCCTGCATCAGTAGCCTCTAAAACAGCCGTCATGCAAACATGAAAACCACTACAAACAACCTTGTAAAACATCATACCAGTCTTACCGGTATCGATCAGTTTACTATGAGCGCCCAAGTTCCAGAAAGGATCTGTCCCCCTCACAACTTTAGCGCCCTTCTCTTCCAGCTCTCCCAGTATCTTCTCGTCAGGTATACCTATTCTGAGATCACCAATACTGCTACCCTTAACCATGGTACCGGCAGCAGAGCTGACGACTATAACCGTAAAGTCTTCGAATACATCCACCGCTTTTAGTGCACTCAAACCTGTCTCGGAGGCCACCACTATTTTCTCGATTTCCGTAACATCTGCCCGCCTCTTCGCCAATTCTATTGTTTTATCAGTATTAATCTCGCCATGGGACTCGAAATAAAAGGTTTCTCTACTTTGACCTAGAACATCCAATCGCCTAACCTCTTTCATATATACTTAACTCAAACTATATGATAAATACTGGAGAGATGCTAATGGTTGAACTATACGCATCTATAAAGGAATACAAAACCCTCTTACAACACTGAAGAGAAAAGAAACAGCCGAGAAAATTCACGTAAAAGGAAAAACTCTCGACAAAGCTACGGGCCCATCTTATTTCGCCATACAAGTCACAAAAACCCATCCAGAGACAACCATAACAGGTATAGACATCTTTGAAGCATCAATAAAAACAGCTAGAAAAAACATCAAAAAGGAAGGATTACAGGACCAAATCAAAATAATCCAGATGGATGCAACGGATCTCCAGTTTATGGACGAATCCCTCGACATAGCCACCAACTATCTCGGATTAGAAGACATTCACATGACACGGGAAAGAAAAGGAGTAGTTCAGGCATTCAGAGAGGCCCACCGTGTACTAGAACCTGGTGGATCATTCTATTTCGTAGTCATACCCGTTGGTAGGCTCGATACTTGGGCTCAGAGGGTGGAAGCTGAGGCATTCAACAGGATCTGTGGAGCAAAATGGCTACACCACAAGGAATATCTACAAATTTTATAAGAGACAGGCATCAAACTCGTAGGTAGACACGATTTCTACACTTGTTTAAAACTAGAAGTGTAACAAGCTAAAGAAGAAATTAATTATGCCTGTATGAATGTAGAAAAAAATTATAGAATAAACACTCCCAGCTTCGATGAGACATGGTGTAAATTCAGGGAACGAATAGAAAAACATGCAATGGGTCATTACTCCAAACCTGTTTAATTAAGTCACGAAAAAAGGGCTAATACTCAATCCAGACATGAAAACATTTAGTACACTTGTACCTTCGTATGGATCTATCATTTTTAACTCCAGCGTGTTCTCCAATGCTAACTGTGATGGTCTGGTATGCCTCAGGGTGCCCACATTTGGGGCAGGTTCTCTGGACTTTGAGGGAGTCTTCTTTCTTACCACCGCTATAGATGGGCTCAGGTTCGGCTTCATCGGGTCTAGAGATACTTATTATATCCATATCGTTCAGTTTGGAGAAACCACATTTAGGGCAGACTAGGCCATCTGGCGTTATCTTCATTAACGAATTGCATTTTTCACAGAACTCCAAACATCAACACCCAGTTGATCACTAATAAATTAAATTGGCTGTATATAATATATTGTTTTTCAATAATTATGAAAACTTAAAAGGATCGTATTTAGTTGGTTTTCTCCACCTGGTGGAAACCATATCTTATGGACATCTCAATGTCCTCGTTCATCATATCAAGTTCTCTACCTGCCTTAAAGAAGATGGGGCTCCATTCCTTGTTTTCCTGATAAATATCTTTGAATTTAACTACAGGTTTTTTATTCTCTTCCTCTAGTCCCTCTAATTCCTCTATTATCATCTCTTTAGCTGTTTCTACATTCATATCTGCGGACATTTTCAACCCTTATTAAGGAGGGGGTGCTTTTAACGGTTACATTATTTTATCTAAAATTCCAATATATTATCTAAATATAATTACAACTAGCATGAAAAGAGAAACGTTTTTCTAAGCACTATTTCTAGATCAGATCAATTAGTTATACTTTGCGAAGACAGAGTAACGAAAAGAAAGAGCCTAATTTTTCTTCTTTAAATCCTTGGGTATTAATTTTATATCCGTGGCTTCAGCACCTTTACTAGTCTGAGTTATTTTGTATTCTACTTGCTGTCCGATCTCAGGTTTCGAGTATGTTGGATAATTGGATTGATGAAAGTATATATCCCCAGATCTTTCATGGGACTCGATGTACCCATATCCCCTGTATGTTTTAAAGTCCTTAACTTTACCTTTCAAGCCCTAATCAGTGCATATCAATGGTTGCGTATTTTAAAGATATCTATTATGAGTATTTTGAATCACCAATAAATAGAATAAATAAAAACAGATGTGTTTTTACGAAAAAAAGTTGGTATGAAATCCTGAAGCATTGTTAGTCTAGAAACTCTAGGACATCTGGAGAGGTATAGTATTTACCGTCAGCAAAGAGAAGTGCTTCGCTCATCTTCAAGTCTTTTAAGGCTTTGAAGAGTTTGCCTTCTTTTATCTTTGTGGATCTTATCTCATCGAAGGATTTTGGTTCCTTGCAGTGAGTTAGTAAGGTTTTACAATCCAAGTCCTGGAGCTGTTTTTTCACTGTTTCTATATTTACTCCCAAGTTTTCACCAGCTTTCGGTCAAGGAACATATACAGTATATACAATATATGTCTATCCATCCCTTGGGGAATAACAAAAGTATTCCTATGGAAATGACCGGGTTTATATCAATATATAACCCGCCATCCATTTGGAACCCTAAAATGAATAGAAAGCCCACTCCTTCGCTGATATTGGCAACCATCATGGTCATAATAGTAACTATATACGGAGTGAACCAGTTCAATCGACTAAATCAAACTGAATATGTTGAGATCAGAGAATTTGAAGGAGTAAGGCTCTCTTCCATCAATGACTTCCGTGAAAATAGCATAAGAGGTCCTCAAGAAATAAACACGTCAGATTATAAACTGGAGATATTTGGAAAAGTCAAGGCACCAATAGAATACAAGTATAACGAAGTTCTGGATAACTTCACAACCTACCGAAAGGTGACAACCCTGAACTGCGTGGAAGGATGGAGTGCGACAGTTCTCTGGGAAGGAGTTAAAGTAATGGATCTAGTTGCGGGAGCAGAGCCAGAAACAGATGCTAGGATCATGATATTCCACGCAGAAGACGGGTACACCACCAGTCTGCCCATTGAGTATGTTAAAGAAAACGAGTTGATACTAGCCTACAAGATTAACAACGTAATATTACCTGAGGAGAATGGTTTCCCTTTCCAGCTTGTTGCCGAGTCCAAGTGGGGATACAAGTGGTGCAGATGGGTAATTGGTCTAGAATTAAGTGCAGACACTGATTATGAGGGATACTGGGAACAACGAGGGTACAGTAATAGTGCTGATCTTGAT
>WJJC01000075.1 GCA_014729945.1 Candidatus Bathyarchaeota archaeon | reverse complement strand
ATTAGGAAAATACAATGAAACACGTCACGCCGACTTATTCTATAATGGTGAAAACGTAGGAAGGCTGGTGCTTGAGTCATTATTCAATCCCCCGAGACTCCAACGTAGCATATCATGGAAACCAGAGCACAGAAGCGACCCTGAGATACCGATACCCGGAAATCTAGGCGAGGTATTACTCAAATTATTATCCAGCTACAATATCTGTAGTAAGGAAAAAGTCGTTAGAAGATACGATCAGGAAGTTAAAGGACAGACCGTGATAAAGCCTCTTCAGGGTTGGAATTCTGGTCCCAGTGATGCGAGTGTCCTGAAGCCTCTTGATGATAACTGGAAGGGCGTAAGTATATCCAGTGGAGTCAACAGTCGATACGGGAAAATAGATCCCTACTGGATGGCTGCGAGTGTCATAGATGAAGCTGTTAGAAACAATGTATGTGTGGGTGGACGGAGATGGGCACTACTTGATAACTTTACTTGGGGTAACCCGGAGTATGAAGACAGATTAGGTGGTTTGGTTTACGCTTGTCGTGGCTGCTATGATACGGCCAAGGTGTATGAGGCTCCTTTTGTCTCAGGCAAGGATAGCCTATACAATGAGAGCCCACTGGGTCCAGTAACTCCCACCTTACTAGTAACCAGCCTAGGCATCGTACCGGACATAAGGAAAGCCATAACCATGGAACTCAAAGACCCGGGTAACGCGTTATACCTTGTAGGCGTAACAAAGCCCGAGATAGGTGGAAGCGAGTACCTGAGACTTCACGGGGAGTTAGGTGGCTCGGTACCACAACTAAGTCCAGAGGTGAATATCACTGCTTATAGAAGCGTACTTGACGCAATGGACTCAGGACTTGTCCGTGCCTGCCATGACTGCAGTGAAGGAGGCTTGGCTGTAGCCCTGAGTGAAATGGCGTTTACAGGGGATTTGGGGCTCGATGTTGACATAGGTAAGGTTCTAGTCTCAGAGGAGATGAGAGATGATGTCCTGCTATATAGTGAGAGCAATGGACGACTACTAGTAGAGGTACCATGTGAGAAGATCTCCCTATTCGAAAAGATCATGAAAAACACGCCGATAAGCTGCATAGGCGCAGTGAAGAAAGAGTCCACCCTAACAATAACCAAGGATGGGGAACTACTCATAGACAATCAGTTATCCACATTGATTGAGGCGTGGAAAACCCCGCTGGAGGCCGAGCGATGAAACCAGAGGAAATGCAGGTATTGATCCTCAGAGCCCCTGGGACCAACTGTGACCTAGAGACCGTTAGAGCATTCAACGACCTGAAAACAAACGTAAATCTAATTCATACGCAAAAGATCTTCAAAGATAAGAATTTGGAAGAATATGATGTATTGGTATTCCCCGGGGGTTTTAGCTATGGTGACTATGTTAGAAGCGGAGCCATATGGGCCAAGGAATGTGAGTACAGGATCGGTAAAGAGTTGGTAGAATTCGTGGACTCCGGTAAACCTGTGATAGGTATATGTAACGGCTTCCAGCAACTAGTGGAGCTGGGATTCCTTCCTGGGTGGGAGGGAAAGAGCCGTTATCCGGAGGCAGCTCTGGGGAATAGTACTCATGGATACCAGAATAGATGGATTCGTATGCGGTATGAGGGTAACGGAAACTGTGGCATGATGAGTGGCCTAGATGAAGGCTACGTTCTCCGCTGCCCGGTGGCTCACGGTGAGGGCCGTTTCATCCTACCGCCAGATAAAAAAGAGGAACTCTTGGACAAGATCTACGATCAGGATATGTTAGTCTGGCGATACGTGAAAGAGGATGGTTCTTATGCTAACTATGATTGGCCAGCTAACCCCAATGGAGCTTATCATGATATCGCTGGTATATGTAACCCGGAGGGAACAGTAATGGGGTTGATGCCCCACCCCGAGAGAGCATATTATGGGTACCTGATGCCGGAGTGGACTAAATACGGGATGCCAGATAAATACGGTGATGGTCATCCCTTCTTCAAATCCATCGTGGATTACGTGTCGAAAAAGTTCTAACCTTTTTCATTCAAACATGTAATATTACATGCATGATGCAATAAAATAGGCGATGGGTTTTAATTATTAACTGTTTTATTGTCTGGTTATGCATGGCGTTGTCGGAGTCTATAGTCACAAGGATGCCTCAACCAAGAGCCAGTACATATTATACGGTGTACAGCATAGAGGTCAAGAGAGTAGCGGAGTAACTGCTGCCAGTAACCACAGTCTACGCACATGGAAGGGAAAAGGGTTGATAAGTAACGTCTTAAACGAGAAATACGTCGCCTTCAACCACCCTGACGACTACGTAATCATAGGGGCTGCCAGCGGCGAGAACACAGATGACGGGTATACCCCCAGAGAGTCTAGGATTCATCCAAGATATCACTTCAGCCTAGCGCTGGACGGGTTTTTCCCAGATAAACAGGGACTTAACGAGGATGTCTTCAAGGAGACTATACTACAGGGCTTGGAGAAAGGGTTGGGCTTTATCGATGCCTTCAAGGAGGCAATGCGTTGTCATAGGGATTCCTATTACTCTTTGGTGATGGCTGTATGGGACCGGGAGAGCGAGAAAAGCATACTATTGGCTGCTAGAGATGAGCGGGGAGTAAGACCTCTGTACATGGCTGAGAGTACGGACAGTTACTATATCGCATCAGAGTCTGCCCCTATAGATGTACTGGAGAACATGGGTGAGGAGTTTACAAATAGATGCGATGTAGTTCCTGGCAGCCTTGTTATAGTAATGGATGATGGATTAACCGTAGAGCAGGTCTTGGATCCAAACAGGTCTCATTGTGTCTTCGAGTGGGTATACTTCGGTAGACCCGACAGTGTAATTGAGGGCAAGACGGTTCATATTGCGCGCAAACGTTTGGGGCATGGCCTCGTGGATATACATGGATTGGATGATGAGTATGATATTCACAAGGATAACGGGTTGGTGGTTATACCTGTGCCTGATAGTGGGCGTAGCGTCGCCACTGGTGTAGCAGAGCGTCTCGGGGTTACAGCGGATGAAGGTGTGATAAAAAACGCGTACATGGGTCGAACCTATATCATAGATGACCCCAAGTACCGAAAGATCGCCAGCGACCTTAAACACAATATAATCAAGAAGACAGTTGAAGGCAAAAAAGTGGTGATAACCGATGACAGCATCGTAAGGGGAACCGTAAGCGAGTCCATAGCCAAGAATCTAAGGCAAGCGGGTGCTACAGACGTGGATTTCCTTGTGAGTTATGCGCCCATATTTTTCCCTTGTTTCAGTGATCCAGCGGATAAACCATTAGCTGCTGCAGGGTTTGAGGGTAAATCCCTTGAAGAAATAGGTAAATTGGTGGCACAGAACTTACCCAGCATCGACAAAGTGCATTATAATAGTAGGGATAAGATCTTATGGGCAGTGGATCTGTCGCCGGAGCATATCTGCACTTACTGTATTAGTGGCTATAATCCCTTCAAGTAGTAATTTGTTCAATTGATCAGATATTTTTATATTCTTTATACACGTGATGGGGAATAAGCGATAAATTCAAATAAACAGCTAAAATATTGATATTTGATGGGTTTGATCAGACCCTTTCCCTCTGTTACGGCCCAATAGGGCCTACTCACATCTTAATTTTTAAGCCACTCAGATAGCCCGTAAAGGGCTTATGTTATCCGGGGGACCGTGTATTTGTATGGCGCTATCTGGCTCTGCATCTTGTCTATCCGTATTTTAGCCTCTTCAATGGCTCGTGTGTGGGGCTCTCAATGATTTCTTTTAATAGTATGAACGACGTGATGCCTTCTTCAACTAAGGGTCTGAAGACTCTATAATTTTCCAATTCATCTACTGCGTCTTGTATTAATTCCTATTTCCTCACTCAAATGCTTCACCCTTTATTTCTCTTGGGAGAACTCTTAAATAATATGCGACGTGTTGCGTTGAGTGTCGGAGTGAAAACAGATGGGTGAATGTTTTAATAAATTCCATGAATTCACTTCTGAGATTCAATAGTTTTATCACCGATCCAAAGGGGAGGAGCATTTTCAATGGCTGAGACAGTCATAAGTATAGAGTTAATAGAGGAACTAGCAAAGGCCGCACGCATTAATCTAACAAAGGAAGAGAAAGAAAGGTACGCTCAGCAGTTAGCCGTCATACTAGACGCCTTCAAGAAGCTTGATGAGGTACCCACAGTGGGGGTTAAACCCAGTTATCACCCAATCGAGATAGCTGGTGTACTACGAGATGATTCCTCGCGGAAGTGGGTATGGGACCCACTAAAGAACGTGGATGATGAGGAAGAAGGCTACATTAGGGGGCCTAGGATAAAATGAGTCACCTGGAGAAAGTCAGACAACTGGATAAGAAGTATCATTTTATGAACACTTTCAACAATGATAGTGTTGATGGCGAGGGTCTGCTCAAGGATTATAGTATATCTGTCAAGGACAACATCTGCGTTAAAGGCATCATGTCTACAGCTGGTAGCAAGATACTGGAAGGTTATGTTCCACCATTCAACGCTACAGTAATTAATAAATGTCTAGATGAAGGCGCGAATATCCTAGGTAAGACAACCCAAGATGAGTTCGGGTTTGGCACGTTCAACGTGAACACCCCGTACAAAACGCCATTGAACCCACATGATCCTGAGAGGAGCACCGGGGGAAGTAGCGGAGGAGCTGCTTGTCTAACAGCCGTCGCTGATTTCCCTCATATTGCTCTTGCTGAGAGCACTGGTGGTAGTATTAGTTGCCCTGCCTCATGGTGTGGTGTCGTTGGTGTTACTCCCACGTATGGCAGGGTCAGTCGCTGGGGTTTGATTGATTACGCCAATAGCTTGGATAAGATAGGTGTAATGGCCAAGACAGTTGATGAAGCCTCCTTACTCTTGGAGATTATCAGTGGACCAGATAAGTATGATAGCACCGTAGTCAAGGAACCCGTACCAAAATACACTGAACTAAGTCACTTCCCTGATTTGAAGGTTGGAGTACCAGAAGAGTACTACGGGGAAGGCGTAGATCCAGATGTAGAGAAAATTGTCTGGAATACATTGAAGAAACTGGAGTCAAATGGAGCTACACTAGAAGAAGTAAGTCTACCCCACACAACATACAGTTTAAGCAGCTACTACATAATCGCCATGGCAGAGGCGTCAACTAACCTAGCCAAGTTTAGTGGGCTTAGATACGGTTTGCAGAAAAAAATGGACGTAGACTTTAATGAGTACTTCAGCCGGATAAGAACCGCTGGCTTTGGTGAGGAAGCTAAACGCAGGGTAATACTGGGTACCTTCACGCGGATGGCTGGTTATCGTGACGCCTATTACTTAAAGGCCTTGAAGGTCAGAACCCGTGTTATAGAGGATTTCAAGAAATGTTTCAAGAAAGTCGATGTCTTGGCGGCTCCAACCATGCCTGTAGTGGCTCCTAGGTTCGATGAGATAGAACATCTTGAGCCTATTCATCACTATATGATGGACATACTCACAGTGGCGCCCAACCTAGCGGGAGTCCCCATGGTCTCGGTTCCCTGTGGTGAAATAGATGGCTTGCCCGTTGGACTGCATCTTATGGCTGATCATCTTGAGGAACATCAACTCCTCAAAGCAGCATGGGAGGTAGAGCAGTTATGAAAGCCAAGATAGGGTTGGAGATACACGTACAGCTTAACACACGGAGCAAGCTATTCTGTAGCTGTTCAACGGATCTTGATGAGGCAGCTCCTAACACACTAGTCTGCCCAATATGTCTCGGCTATCCAGGAAGTAAACCCGTGCTGAATAGGAAAGCCCTAGAGTATGGAATAACTATAGCAAAGGCATTGGAAAGCCGTATCCACCCTTTTATCAGGTTCAGCAGAAAGAACTATTTCTATCCAGATATGGCTAAAAACTTTCAGATAACCCAATACGAGATACCCTTAGCACAAGAGGGGCACCTCCAGCTTGGAGACAACCAGATAGGTATCACCCGTATACACTTGGAGGAGGATCCAGCCAAACTGATGCATGTTGGTGGCAGTATAACCAATGCACGTGAAACTCTGATAGATTATAACAGAGCAGGTATGCCACTTGTGGAAATCGTCACGGAGCCGGATATAGGGTCCACTGAAGAAGCTCGAGATTTCCTGAAAAAACTCTCACTTATCCTTGAACACCTAGGGGTCTATGATCCTAGTGGAGAGGGCTCCTTAAGAATTGACGCTAACGTGAGTGTTGAGGGCGGTAACCGTGTGGAGGTCAAGAACATCACGGGTTTCAGAAACGTGGAGAAAGCATTAAACTATGAGGTTGTCCGGCAGCAAAGCGCCGTGAACATGGGGTTACCCGTGGTTCGGGAGACACGGCACTTCGACGCTGAGACCGGGGTTACAAGTTCTCTAAGGTTGAAAGAGGAGGAAGATGATTATGGTTATATCGCTGAACCTGATCTACCTCAGAT